>JAGLTR010000080.1 GCA_023135155.1 Gammaproteobacteria bacterium | reverse complement strand
CTACGGGTTATTCTTCACGCCATTGGGTACATGCCCTGTTAGAACATGTTTTTTAGTAGAGTTACAATGACCAATTTGGTCATCAAAGAAAATATCTGCATTGAAGGTCTGTAAAAAGTCACCTTTATCAAGACCACCCAAAAATAGTGATTCGTCTATGCGTACATTCCAAGCACGAAAGGTGCGAATAACTCGTTCATGAGCAGGGGCAGAGCGGGCTGTTACTAAGGCCGTGCGTATAGGTGAGCTCTCACCGTCAGGCAACTGCATTTGTAACCCATGTAAAGCTAAGAAAAATGTCCGAAATGGTCCAGCATTCAACGGCTCTTTTGCTGCGTTACGCTCGTGGGCAATAAATGCATCTAGTCCCTGTTCTTGGTAAATACGTTCTGATTCATCAGAAAACAGCACAGCATCACCATCAAAGGCTATACGTAGCTGCTTGGTATGATTATTCTGTGATGCATTACCGGTATATATACTTGCTGCAGCATAACCAGCCTGCAAAGCACCTTTCACATCATCTGGGTTTGCAGATAAAAACAGGTGTGATTTAAAGGCGGAGGTATATTGGTAAGGGTTATTGCCGCTAGTAAATGCAGCTCGAGTAATATCTAACTGGTAATGCTCAATACTATTAAAGACTCGTAGGCCAGTATCAGCGCTGTTGCGTGACAATAATATCACTTCAACAAATGGTCCATATTGGTTGAGGTGGAGCAATTTCTGCACTAGTGAAAAAGCTACACCTGGCGGCAAGATTTCATCCTCATGTTCGACTTGATGCTTTGCGTATGCTGTCACGCCTTGTTGTTCATACACCTCATTACTAGCATCCAAATCAAATAGTGCGCGTGATGAAATTGCAATAACCAGTTTTTTCGTCAGATCTGTAGTCATCAAAAAAGTATAGCATTCCTGTAAAATACTGTATACTACTGATTTTATGGATAAAAGGAAAATGGGATGACTAGTCAACTTTCATGGCAAGAGACTGAAGAGCGTTATCGTAAGATTTTTGATGCCGCGCGTGACGGTATTTTGGTTACTGAAGATGATGGTATTATCATAGATGCAAACCCAGCATGCTGTAATCTACACGTTTACATGTTAAAAGATCTCTTGGGACAAAGCATTGAGGCTATCTTTAACGACGAATGCGTATCTAAACTCGCAACCCTACGCGAAGAAGCAAGGTCCAATGGCGGATATTCTCAACACGTCGATTGTCTGAACATCAGAAAAGATGGTAGTAATATACCAACTGAAATAGTGGCAGTTATGCTACCAAACCACTCTCATATTCGTTGGCTCTATCTAATCCGTGATATCAGTGAACGTAAGAATATGGAGTTTGCCCATCTATCTCGCATCAATATGATGGGGCAAATGGCAATGAGTTTGGCTCATGAGCTAAGTCAACCGCTAACTGCGATAACCAATTATTTAAAGGGAGCCACACGTCACCTGAAAGAAGGGTCTTCAGATAATGAAAAACTCTCGGAAGTAATGACTGCAGCGATTCAACAAGCTGAGCGGGCAGCTACTATCATCAAAGATTTGCGCAATTTCGTGCGTCGCGGTGAATTTCAGCTTGCCGCCTACGATCTAAATAAGATAATAAAAGAATCAATGGCCTACCTCGACAACGAAACCCAGCAATACCATGTTAAGATCGATCTAAAACTTGCAAAAGATCTGCCAACTATATTTGTTGATAAATTACAGCTAGAACAGGCTATAATCAACATTGTAAAAAATGCGATAGAGGCTGTTCGCGATTGTAGGCAGGAGCACAAAAGGGTGCTAATTGAAACTCTCGCGATAACAAACTCTCATTTCACGATAAGGATATCAGATGAGGGGCCGGGGCTATCTGCTGAAGCTAAAGAGAATATCTTCAAACCATTTTTTACCACAAAAAAACACGGAATAGGCCTAGGATTGGCAATATGTGCTAACATAATAGAAGCACACGGTGGACATATAAGTCATACGACGAACGACGGGCAAGGGACAGTATTTACAATAGATATACCAATAGATAAGAGACGACTTGAAAAATGAATAAAACAACAGTTTACGTAGTAGATGATGATAGGGCTATGTGTGAATCTCTAAAATGGCTAATAGAATCAGTCAATATGCCAGTTAAAACTTTCAGTACTGCGCATGATTTTCTTGAACATTATGATACCAATTCACACGGTTGCTTGGTGCTTGATATGCGCATGCCTACGATGAGCGGATTTGAACTACAAGAAGAGTTAAGCAACAGCTCCATTAAGCTTCCAATTATATTTATCACAGGCTACGGCGACATTCCCATGGCAGTCAGAGCTATGAAAAATGGTGCTATTGATTTTATCACCAAACCATTTAATGATCAGGAGCTCTTAGATTCAATCAATAAAGCGATCAAAAAAGATGCCGAACGTTTTGCATGTGATGGTGAATTAAACCATCTGCAAGGAATAATCAACAAACTAACACCACGTGAGCTCGAAGTTGCTAAATTGATCATTTCAGGAAATTCAAACAAGCTCATCGCTAAGATTTTGCAAATCTCACCAAAAACTGTCGAAGTACATCGCGCCAAAGTGATGACCAAAACTGGTATGAGCTCACTAGCGGACTTGGTTACTCTATTCATTAAAGTAGGCTATAAGCAAAATTAGCCTCATATCGGGATAACTACCTATAGTATTAGCCGTTTTAGCTAATGGTAAGTATGAGTATATTTAATTACCATTAGTCATATGTGCACTTACAGATTCAAACTGTATATAGCTGGCTACACACCGCAAGCCATTAACTCTCTTAACACCATCAAGAACGTTGCCAGAGAATTTTTTTTCGATAACTACTCACTAGACATCGTCAATATTCTAAAAGATAAGGAGCAAGCTCATGCAGCTAACATCGTTTACACACCTTGCTTTGTAAAAGAACAACCACACCCGCAAGATAAGATCATCGGAGAGGTGACACGTGAAAAGTTATTAACACTCCTTGAAATTGAGTGTTAAATCGGTAAGTTCATAATTATTATTCTAATACGTAAAAATACGGTATCAATGGAAAGTACAGCGCTAACTTACAAGATAGTTGCTCTATTTTTGCAAAAGCATCAGCGTATGCAAGTAATTGTGGCAAATGATACTTACGCTGCCGCTCTAGGAATGATGACATGGACTCATTTGTTTGCGGGCAAGCTGTTTTATAATCGATAATCCAACGCACGTTGTCCGCAATGAATGTTCGATCAACAATATAGTGCTGGGTGCTCACATTAGTTCGTGTGTGAATCATGTACTCGCTGGCAGTTTGGCTATGAGTATGATCTAGAATCCAGCGCCCATTAGTATCATTTAGAGTGTTGGTAATAGCCAGTTCAATCATCGCTAAATGCTTATCTAGATCTGTGTATATTCCCGCCTGTAAAAGATCAATGCGCCATTTTGCACGCGACTGATCAATGTTAGGGGCGCTCTCTAAACTTAATCTAAATAAAGCTTGATGTATTATTGTGCCTATAGTTTGCGGTACAAGATCAACTTCTTCAATATTGATGGCCATATCATCAGCAGACAATGATTGCCTGACTTGATAATCATTAAATTGGGCTGGTAATCTTTTAAAATAATTAGCATTAAGGCTGCTTAGTTCTACAGCATTGCTACTGGCTTCAAGTTCCTTAACATCAGAGCTTTGAAATATCGGCCATAAATACTCCAATAACGAGTTCTGTTCAGCCTTATCTGCGACCCCAGCCAACAAATGCAGATATCGCTTCGCACGTGTGGTTGCAACATAGAGAAGACGAGTGTCTTCATATTTATTCTTCAAATAATTCTCGTAACGTAAATAGCGATAGATATTGTCCTCAGATGTAGCATGACTATCCTTAATCGGAGCGAAAATAACATCACTCTCCTTATTGCTATTTGCGCTTGGTAACTCCATCCACATTAATAATTGTTTATCATCTGCTCGAGTGCGACGATTTAAACCTGGGATGATAACACGGTCAAACTCAAGACCTTTAGCACGATGCATCGTCATTATTTGAACAGGATTTCCTACCACAGACTGTGGCTTGCTATACAGGGTTGTTAATTCTTGCTCAAATTTTGGCATATTAGTTAATGTTGCTCCGTCATCATGCTTTGTGAGCAACTCGAAAAAACTCTGCGCAATATCATATTCAAACTCTTTAGCAAGACATTTTGGACCGGCTAATTGCAACCAACAGCTCTCCACCCACATGCGTAGCGATAATCGCCTCCTATTTGTTAAATGATACGCAAGAATTGACACTATTTTAGCAAGCCGCATTTGACCATCATTTGACAAACGCAATAACACGTCATTATCTTGCATAAGAGACCATACTGTTAACTCTTTATCACTGCTAACCAGAACATGTAAATCAGCTAATAACAAGCCACACCAAGGAGCTCTTAAAATGCTCAACCAAGAAATACGATCAGTTAAATTCAAGAGTGCTTTAGTCAGGGACAATAAATCATTTGTAACTGATTTATTTGTTAGCTTTTCGATATCTGTAGCTTGAAAAGGAATTTTCGCGTCCTTGAAGCGAGAAATAATGTTTTCGAGATGTGTCTTTGAGCGCACTAGAATAGCAATAGATTGTTCGCTTGTATGAGCATAATGATGCTTAACAATCTGAACGACTTCATCTGCCTCTGCGAAATAATCACCTTTTGGACACACATAAAGATTAATTGCATCCTCAGCAACATCATTACTATTACTGGTAGCTGCTGTATACGGAATTGCCCCAGTTGGAATATCTTCATCTTGTGGGAAAATAGCGGCGAAAGTCTTATTTACCCAACTAATGACACTTTTTGTGGAGCGAAAGTTTGTGGTTAAAACTAATGATTCTAACTCAATAGCATTAACGCCCTCATTTTTAGCTTTTAAAAATAAACCAACTTTTGCTTCACGAAATTTATATATAGATTGCATTGGATCACCCACTAAAAACAGGGTCCGATTATCAGTGGGCAACCAACCAAACGTGAGTTTTTCAAGTAATTTATATTGTGCTACTGAAGTATCTTGAAATTCATCAACAAGAATATGCTGTAGTTTATAATCAAATTTTAACGCTAGATCCGATGGCGCATTAACACTGCCTAAAGCGTCAAGAGCTGCAAGCGTTACTTCGGTATAATCCACCACGTTATGATGCGCAAAAACGATTTTTAAATATGCTGCTAACGTAGTGAGGACTGTCAATAATGCAGCTACTATTTCCCACTGTTGCGGATGGTATTTAGCTTCTGGTGTAAAATACAGTTTTTTAAGGCAGAGGAGAAGTTCATTATCGCCATTAAGTCTTTGTAACAATTCTTTGAGCAATTGTTTTTGCTCAACATCTTCAGGAAAAAAGCCTTGATTCTTATTTACCTGTTTACGCCATTTATGATCCTTAGTTAATAATAGCGTAGCAATTAAATACCAACGATCTAGTTCGATTAAAGCGTTTTGTTGTTTATTGGCTATGGTAGGCCAAGCGTGTTTGAGTAAATTATCTAAAATAATCTGATCATTTGCGCTAATATGGGCTTTGCATTTAGTAATATTCACACGAGCAATAAACGCAAGTGCATTTTCCATTTCAGTTTTAAGAATTGAAAGATCACTATTTTGTACAACAGCGGTTAACCATTGATCGCGCTTATTTAACATATGCGCTAACAAATCCTCTGTCTCTTGTAAATTTACATCTAGGTGTGAAATGATTCTTGCAAGTCCTGGTACATACGACTCATCGCTGTCCAAAGTTAATAAAAGTTCACGCGCAGCTTCTCGATAATATTCCTCGGCTGTAACACCATCAACAATATCAGCTAAACTTGCTCCATTAGTACTAAGTGGCATTTGACGTGCAAGAGAAAAACACAGGCTATCAATGGTCTGAATACGCAGGCGGTTAGGGCATTCCGTGATCTTCCAGCTACGCTCTTTATCACGTATTAATACTTGCTTAGCTAGCACCCATGTTTCTCGCTCATAATTGTTTTCTGGCTCGGGTTGAGTAGCTAACTCTAGTGCCTCTAAAATACGTGTTAACATTTCAGCGGCGGCTTTTTTAGTAAAAGTTATTGCTAAGATCTCTTCTGGTTCGTTACAACCTTGAGCTAATAACTTTAAAAAGCGCTGAGTCAACAAGCTGGTCTTGCCTGAGCCTGCAGGCGCCTGAACAATAAATGATTTTCCTATGTCAAGCGCAGTCCTACGTTCTTGTTGATCAGCAATGTTATTCATCAACTTTATCCTGTAGTTCATGAATACGACATAATGTTTTTAGATGACAATACCTGCATGTTGTGTGTTTGTTTTTGGGGTCAACAGTTGCATTACCTTGTAAAAAATCATTACTTAGCTTCGTCATAACTTTTTTCCAAAGTTGAATTTGGTTTTCCCAATCAGCTAAGGTTTCAATATTATTTATTGTAGTATTTTGAAGTGAACAACCACTATATTTAACGATTGCAGCTTTAACTTGTAAAAATGCTAGTGCCGCTATTTTTTGCGGTGCAGCAATACAATAAAGAGGTAATTGCGGTTCCTCAGGACGTTCACCAAACCAGTTATTTTTATTAGCATGACCGGTCTTATAATCGATAATCAGCAGGGAACCGTCAGCTAAACGGTCAACGCGATCGACGCGTAAATGCACAGGTATTTGTCCAATTTTAGTTGTTAGTTTTTGCTCTTGAGCAACAACAGTAAAATCCTGGCGTAGCTTTTCTATGGCCACGAAATTATGCATTATTTCCTGTAAACGCTTTGTTTCAAGCTCAATATACCTAGGAGTTAGTTTTTCACCACTTTTAGTTGTTAACGCCAACAATGCCTGTTTGATACAGGTGGAAATTATACTTTCTAATTGTGCGTGATCTAGGTTATGTAGTTGCTGAGCTGTCTCTACCTTATGCCAAAATGCCTCGAGAATTGCATGTACAAGTATACCGCGGTCTTTTTGTGACAAACCGAGCTGCATTGAATCCGTGTGCTCTGTACCTAATAAACGACACTCTATAAAGGCGCGAAAAGGGCATAAAGCCTGCAGCTTAAAAATATTTGTTCCACCCTTGATCGTCTCGTTGACATGAACTGCTGGAGCAATACCATCAGTTATCCGTTCTAACTCCACAAATGTTGGCTGCAAAGACGAACCTAACATGTTTTCTTCGGTGTTATTTTTCTGGCAATAATCTTTAAGCAATGGACTTATTGCTATCATTCGATCTTGGTCTTGGTAGTGATAACTATAAGTCAAATCGTCACTCGTAGTTTGCCAGCGCTGCATTAACTGCTGACAAAATCTTAGTTCATGTTCAACACTAGAGTGGGGCATGTTTAATTGTCGCTGTACCATTGCCGGCAAAAACGGGTTTAAATACGATGTAGCTGGCCAAACATCAGCATCTAAACCAGCGACCCATAAATGATCAAATTCTAAGCCAACGGCCTCTAAAGCCCCTAATATTTGGATTTTCCGCGCACGATATTTAGGCTGATAGATTGTTCTTTTAGCACAACCAATCAATAGCTGTAGAGCGTCACTATAACTGAGCTTATTTGTTACTAGCTGCAGTGACTGAAATTCTATCAATAACTCTTGCCAGCGTGTTAATAAGTGCTGCTCATCATGTGCAAGAGCTCGTTCACCAGGCCAACCAGTTATGTGTAGTACATTCACAAAAAACTGCTTCCAGTAATAAGCTGTTTGCTGTTGTTGGCACTCTTTCCTTAATAATAAGAGCTGGTCAAATATTTCTGCTAATAGCGGTGTGCCATATTGTCGTTGTGATTGCTTGGCAAAGGACTGTATTTTTCTGAGAGATATTTTTTCAATACCAACACTAAATAACTGTCGAGCTAATTGTGCTCTCGCAAAAAGTTCTGCATCCGCACCTCGCAAAAATGGCGAAGTTAGCAGATGTTCTAACTCATAAACTGACAAATCAGTTACCATTAATTCCAGTATTTTTAACGCATCAAAAATCAACGGGTAAGCGGCAAAAATCTTCCCGGCCGAAATATCAAATTCACCAGTAGCGTGCTTATTGAATTGATACTCAATCTCATCACGTATGGTTGTTAGGTTTGGAAACACGCAGCCGATACTGGAATGTTCGTCTCGATTAAAAAGCTGACTGCTCCAGCGTGCAATAGCAGCTAACTCTTCAGTTTGCGACGAAAATGCCTGAACAAGCGGCGGCTGAGACTTAATCACAGGTTTCTGTATCTCAACCTGGCAATTTGCTTTTTGCAGAGCTGTAAAAAACTGCGCCAACTGCGGTACGATCTGGTCAAATCCAACAACTATTAACTTTTTTGGCAAAATGAGCTTAGTGATTCTCTTGGTTAACTCTTGTGGCAATGAATCATGGTCAATATACGAGTGTTGTTCACAGTTCTTTGTAAACAATTTAGTCCAATTCTGAAAGGTTATTTTGTCTTGTCCCGCGTGTAACGTATCAAAATTAAGTAGTACTTGCCACTGCTTGGTCAAGCTCCATGCTTTGATCGCTAGATCAGTAATCGTGTGATTATGGGTTAAGTTAGCCCAAAGATAATTCAGTTGGTGTGTGTTTAGCACTACTTTTTCTGTGATGTGAAGTTGCCACAATTCTTCTAGCCAATTGGTTAATGGCAGAATTTTGTTGGGATGCCAAGATTGCTTAGTTCGTAGCTGCTGCAAATCATTCTTTTGACTTAGAAACAGCGCTAAACGTCGGTTTGGAGTAACAATAACTGTTTCATCTGTAAACTGCATAATAATAGCGCGTATGAAGGTTGTCTCTTTTGTTCACAGGGTAAACCGAAACAAGGAAAATTGGAATGATTTACGATGAAAATCAGTTAAACCATAGCATTTCAAGCTAACACAATGAAAACAAAGGAATTTTTTGGTGGTCAAAAAATGATCACTTTAATGAATTGCCTATAATTCTTAGTGATACAGGTCGTTAGTAACGACATATACACAAAGTTATCCACAGATTTTGTGGGTAACTTTACTAACTCTTCGGCGGTTTAGCAAAAGTAACAATGATTTCAAGGCCAACTCCAGATTTAGGCGAAGCAAGCTCGATCCGAGCTTTATGAATCTGAACAATTTGCTGCACAATTCCAAGACCAAGACCGCTACCTGATGCTTTGCTTCCAACAACTCTGAAAAAGCGCTCAAAAACTCGTTCACGTAACTCTTCTGGAATGCCTGGTCCATTATCAATGACATGCAGCTTGACGTGTTTTCGTGTGGTATTAATTATAACTTTTACTGTACCGTTACTAGGTGTGTATCGAATAGCGTTATCAACTAAATTACGAATTAAAATACCAAGTGCAGTTGGGCTACCAACTACTTTAACTGACTCTTCTGGGGCAGAAAGTTCAATGGTAATATTCTTCTTTCTAGCTGCAGGCACAAGATCAGCAATAATTTGTGCCGCTTCTTTATTAAGGGCAACAGTTGCCATTTCTTTTATAGCAGATTCAGGAACCATTCGACTCAACGTTAAAAGCTGTTGTACAATGTGCGCGCTACGATCAACACATTTTAATACCTTATTCAGCGATGATTTGCGATCAGTATCTTCTGTCGCATTTAGTGCAACTTGCGCTTGTGCACGCAGTGCAGCCATAGGTGTGCGCAATTCATGTGCTGCATCTGCTGCAAAGCGTTTTTCGCGCTGAAAAGCGGCCTGCAAGCGTATAAACAAACTATTTAATTCAGTCACTAGCGGTTGAATTTCCGGCGGCACCTCTTCTAAATCCACCGGCTTCAAATAACTCGCGGCACGATCTCTAACTTCATCAGCTACACGACGAATACTTGCTAAACCACGCCCAACTACCACCCAAATTAATAGACCAAGGAGGGGTGCTGTAATAATCATGATTAAAATAGAATCTTGAGTCATTTGTGCCTCGAGCTGATCACGAAAAGCATAACGTTCGGCAACGGCAATTTTTACTTTAGTAATTGGATCCTTTGTTACAAAAATTCGCCATGGCTCATTATTTATCATGCGATCTGTAAAACCAATGCGACGATAATGCAAAGCTTTAATTGGAGTCTTGAAGGAGTGCAAAATTACTTTTTTATCTTTATTCCAAATTTGAAATTGAATCTTCTCGAAAAATGGGCGAATTTTTTGAATGCAAGCACGAGGATTTTTCTCATTGCCACAGTAACTTTTCTCCATAAAAGTAGGGATCTGGTCTATTCTTTTTTGAATAGCACTAATCTTATTTGTGCTCAAATCATCACTGATAAGTGTTTGAATTGTTAACGCAGTAAAAGTCAACTGACCATCTAAGTGACTACGTAGATCTTTATGCTCTAAAAACAAATTACCTATAATTGCTAATGAGGTAACAAGCATTACACTCAATAACAAGTTGATCAGTAAAAAAGTTCTTATTGATGGTGTCATTCTTCAGGTTTTTCAGCTACGTATCCAACACCACGAATAGTGGTGATAACTTTATTACCAAACTTTTTACGCAAGTTGTGAATATGAACCTCTAGAGCATTACTATCAACATCATCGCCCCAACCATATAGACTTTGAGTTAGATGTTCACGAGATAAAACTCGACCGGCATTTTCAAGCAACATATGTAAAAGCGCAAATTCACGTCTTGAAATTGTCACCGGCTTATCTTCTTTATACACAAGATGAGCTGCTGGATCCAATTTGATATCGCCAAATGCAATGACGTTCTTCGCGCGCCCAGAACTTCTCCGTCCCAACGCACGAATGCGCGCACAGAGTTCTTCAAGATCAAATGGTTTCATAAGATAGTCATCAGCGCCGCTATCTAAACCTTTAACTCGATCTTCAACACTATCACGCGCAGTTAAAATCACTACCGGAGTTGTAACATTCTTCGCGCGTACTGACTTTAGAACATCAAGGCCAGATTTCTTTGGAAGACCAAGATCCAGAACAACTACTTCAAATTGTTCTGTCATCAAAGCTTGCAGGGCGGCTTGTCCATCCTTGACCCAGTCGACGGTGTATTGATATTGCGTTAGGCCGGCACGAATGCCATCACCTAGCAATTCATC
>JAGLTR010000008.1 GCA_023135155.1 Gammaproteobacteria bacterium | reverse complement strand
GATCCCGTATCAAGTACGGGATGACTTGGGTGATACCCGGACTTGAGTGATGACTGGATGGTGATGGCGTTGAGGGGATGATTGGGATGATAAATGGTTGCGAAATAATTATTTGGGGTTTATATGAAATTATTAATTAGAGTTTTACTTGTTGTTTGTGTTTTTTCTTTAACTGGCTGTTCCATTTTTGGGAATTCATATAAACCGTTGCCACCGACAAAACTTGTTAAATTCAAACCTACAGTGAATTTGGCTCATAAGTGGTCAAATGGTCGCTCTACCGGAACCTCGCAGCAATATTTGCGTTTAACGCCGGCATTAGATAATGCGATGGTTTTCACTGCAAGTTATGATGGTGTAGTTAATGCTGCGCGTGCTTATGATGGTAGAAATGTTTGGCGCCAGAAAACAAATGTAATTTTATCTAGCGGTGTTGCTGCAGGAAATAATAAAATCTACATCGGCTCAGGCAATGGTCGGGTATATGCACTCAACCAAAAAGATGGCTCTTTGGCATGGTCAAAACCACTGAATAGTGAGGTGTTAGCAACGCCAGTAGTTGCTGGAAATATTCTTTTAGTGAAAACTGAAATTGGTAGTTTAATAGCATATAACGCTATTAACGGTAAACGTTTATGGAGTTATCAGAATATTGAGCCAGGACTGATTTTACGTGGTAGTAGTTCGCCAGTAGTGCATGGTAGATATGTTGTGGCAGGTTTTGCTAATGGTAAATTAGCAGTTCTAACGTTACGTTCTGGGCAGGTTGTTTGGCAACGTACTATTGCTGAAGGTAAGGGTAGTACATCTGTGCAACGTATGGTTGATATTGATGCGACACCAAGCGTGATAAATAACACGATTTATGTCGCAACCTATCAAGGTAAAATTGCGGCGGTAAGTTTGCGTTCTGGTCGTATTCGTTGGCAGCATAAATTGTCTTCATACACCGGCTTGGTTGCTGATAAGACTGATGTCTATGTGACTGATGCGAAGGGTTGTGTTTGGGCTTTTGATCGCCATACGGGTGAAGTGGTTTGGAAATTAAGTGCATTATTGCATCGCGGTGTAACTGCTCCTGCTGAAGTTGATAACTATATTGTTGTTGCTGATGCTTTGGGTTACTTGCATGTTATTACTAAGGATGATGGTCAGTTTGCAGCTCGTACCAAAGTTGGTTGGGGCGGGATTTCAGCGCGTCCTGTAACTGATAATCATTCTATATATGCATATACAAACTACGGTAAATTAGCTAAGTATTTTCTTTATAATTAAGCAAGGCGGGGTCATGACTTGACCCCTTTACAAGGAGTGGTAGATGCAAAAAAGATCCTACTATGCGTTATTAACGCATCCGGCAACTATTTTTCTTGGAGTAATATTAGGTTTTACGTTTGGGTTGTATTTTCCGCGTGCAGCTGATTATTTAGGTCCGATTGCAGATAGCTATCTTTCGTTATTAATTCTGTGTATTTTGCCGATCATTATCTCAATTGTGGTGTTGGGTTTGGCGGGTTTTTTAAATGCTAAGGAAGCGCACCATAAGATATTAAAGTTTTTCGTGATGGTTGTTATCACAGTTTTAAGTTTGGCTGTTTTTGCTGTTCTGGCTGCTTTAGTTTTGTGGCCCGGAGTTGAGCTGCATACGCATGCAGAGTATATGCTCGGAAAACTGCTCAAGGCGGTGGCGTATTATCCGGTAAAACATGCTGTGGCAGGTAGCGGTATTCCTTTCGCTGATTTTTTGCGCAGCATCACGCCGCGTAATATTGTTAAAGCGTTAAGCGAAGGTTTGACTATAAAGCTAATGATATTTGCTGTTTTGATAGGTGTAGCCTTAGGTAAGATCCCCGGAAAATATAGCAATAGTTTACGGCAATTTGTCGCAAGTATTGAGGTGCTATTTAGTCGTATTTTTCATTGGTTGTTATACTTGTTGCCTCTCTGGTTGTTTTGTCTATTTGCTGGTCAGGCCGCAAATATGAATTTTGCTTTATTATCGGCGTTAGCTAGATTTGTTGTTTTGTTTTATGTTTTAGGTGCAGTTATTCTGCTGGCTTTTAACTTTATTATAGCTGTCGTTGTTAAGCGTTCTTTTTTTGCAGTGCTCAATGATTTTAAACGAGTGTTAATGTTGGCATTTTTTGCGGATAGTAATTTTATCCCATTGCCAAATGCATTGCGGGTATTGCGTTGTTATAAGTTGTCAGCCAAGGTTGTGGACGTTACATTTCCTCTGGGCGTTAGCGTGATTAAACTCGGGCGCGTGATATTAATTGCTATCTTAATGGTGTTTATGGTTAATTTTTATGCTGTGCCATTAGGTTTTGCTGTGATATTAAAGATGATATTACTCTCGGCATTTTTAGCGCCGATCTTGCCGGGTAGAATTGTTTTAATGGCGCCGATATTCGCAGGCCTGGCAGCTGCAGCAGGGATTCCAGGGGCTCTAGGTGCTTTAGTGTTGGTTGTTCTTGATCCATTTGTGAATCGCTTGGAGTGCGCGCTCAATGTTTACGGCAATTGTGTGGTTACCGCGCTTGTAGCAAAAGGAAAATAGTTATGCGTATATTAAAAAGTATCTTTTTGTGTGGAGTAGTTTTTGGTTTTATTGCTAGTGCCTATGCTCAGTCATATCCGCATGATATCCAACAGATAAAACAGCGAGGATATTTAATTGTTGCAGTGCCGACCTTGCGGTACCCGCCATTTTTTTATCTAGATAAGAATAACAAACTTGCTGGTTTTGATATACGTTTAGCAAAAGATGTGGCGCATCGTTTGGGTGTTAAAGTGAAGTTTTATCATGTGCCAAAAACATTTGATGATGTGGCTGTAGCTATCAGCGCAAAAAAAGCAGATTTGGTTTTTTGTAACTTTAGCGAGACATTAACGCGCGCTCAATTTATTCGTTATTCTGAGCCGTATCTAACCATGCATTTGACTATTCTGGTGAGTAGGTCATGGGCAGCGCAACATAAATTAACTGCAAGTAGCGGACAACTGGTGCGTTATTTTAAGAGCAAACCTCTATTAATAGGAGCTATGGAAGGTAGTTCATATGTGAAAGATGCCGAGCATCTGTTTCCGCATGCGACGATTAAAACTTTCTCATCCTTGTCAGCAGAGTTTAAAGCGGTGTTAAGTGGAAAAATTAATGCTGTTTTCCATGATGAGGTACAGATTAAAAAGTTCATGTTAGAATCGCCCAGTGCCACTTTAAAATTAAAAGCAATCGTTTTGCGGAGTAATCCAGACTTGATCGGAACTGCGACTGCTTATAATAATGTAGCTTTAATGCACTGGTTTAATCTCTACCTGAAATTAAATAAGCTACACTATGATGCTGATGCGGTCCTAAAAGACGTGCGGTCTCATTAAGATAGCGTAGAGACGCATAGCAATGCGT
>JAGLTR010000079.1 GCA_023135155.1 Gammaproteobacteria bacterium | reverse complement strand
GTGTACGCTTCGCGATACGCGAAGGTGGTAGGACTGTGGGTGCTGGCGTTGTCGCCAAAATTATTGAGTAATTGTTATAAAAGTCGGGCTGGGCGTTATGCTCAGCCCGACTTTTATATTGGATGAAATTGAGAAGTTTGGTTTTGGAGGAGAGATAAAACTGATTTTTAAAGGCCAGTAGCTCAATTGGTAGAGTAGCGGTCTCCAAAACCGTTGGTTGTGGGTTCGAGTCCCTCCTGGCCTGCCAGTTTTAAACTCTTAATGTGTAATGTGGGGAAACAACAGATAATGAATGTAAAAAGTAAGCAGCAAAGTCCAAAGTCAAAAAAAGATATCTTTTTGTGGATTATCATAGTTCTCGTAATTTGCGCGGCGATTGTGGCTAACTCTTATTTTAGTGATGTTGTATGGTCGCTGAAATTGGTTGGTTGGATTGTCGTTGCTGCTGTTGAAATCTTTTTTGTGATGTTAACAAGTGCTGGTAAAGCTTTATGGACTTTTACTAAAGAGTCGCGCATGGAAATGCGTAAAGTTGTTTGGCCGACACGGCATGAAACGATTCGCACAACACTTATTGTTTCAGCGTTAGTTTTAGTAACGGCGTTGATCATGTGGGGAGTTGACTCCATGCTGTTGTGGATTATTGGCTGGCTTACCGGACAAAGAGGTTAGATATGACTGATACTAAACCTGAAAACAAAGGTGAAAAACGCTGGTATATTGTGCACGCTTATTCAGGTAAAGAAGTGCATGTAATGAATGGGATCAAAGAGCATATAAAAATGCTAGGGCTAGAGGATCAGTTTGGTGAAATCCTTGTGCCAACTGAAGAAGTTGTTGAGATGCGCGGCGGTAAAAAACGCAAGAGTGAACGTAAGTTCTTTCCAGGTTATGTTTTGGTACAAATGGAAATGAATGACGCTACTTGGCATCTTGTGCGTCAAGTTCCAGGTGTTTTAGGTTTTATTGGTGGAACTAGTGATAGGCCTGCCCCGATCTCTGATAAGGAGGTTGATAATATTTTTGCGCGCGTACAAGAGGGTGTCGATAAACCTAAGCCAAAGGTTCTGTTTGAGCCAGGTGAGGTAGTGCGTGTTATTGATGGTCCATTTGCCGATTTTGATGGTGTTGTTGAAGATGTGAATTATGAGAAGAGTCGATTGCGAGTGTCGGTTCTTATTTTCGGGCGTTCAACTCCGGTCGAGCTGGAGTTTGGACAAGTACAAAAAAGTTAGGGGAGTTACGCTTTAGCGTAACGTTTGCACCCAAAGGAGAAGAATATGGCGAAGAAAGTAACTGGCTTTATTAAGCTGCAAGTTAAAGCTGGTGAGGCTAATCCTAGTCCGCCGGTTGGTCCTGCTCTCGGTCAGCACGGTGTTAATATTATGGAATTCTGTAAGACATTTAATGCAAAGACACAGGATTCTGAAAAAGGTATGCCGTTACCAGTAGAGATCACGGTTTATGCTGATCGTAGTTTTAGCTTTAATGTTAAAACTCCACCGGCCGCAGTTTTATTAAGAAAACACGCTGGCATTTCTAAAGGTAGTGCGACACCAAATACCGTTAAGGTTGGTAAGGTTACAAGAGCGCAATTAGAAGAGATCGCTAAGATGAAGGAGCCTGATTTGACGGCTGCTGATCTTGATGCTGCTGTACGTACCATCGCTGGTACTGCTCGCAGTATGGGTCTTGATGTGGAGGGTGTGTAAGATGGCTAAAGTAAGCAAAAGAGCAAAAGCTATTGGTGAAAAGATTGAATTGGGTAAAGCTTATCCAATTGCAGAAGCAATTAATCTATTGAAAAATTGCTCTTCTATTAAATTCAATGAATCTGTTGAGGTTTGTATAAATCTTGGTGTTGATGCGCGTAAATCCGATCAGACTGTGCGTGGAGCTATTGTGTTACCACATGGTACAGGTAAAAGTGTGCGTGTTGCTGTATTTGCGCAGGGTGACCAGGCAGAAGCTGCTAAAGCAGCCGGTGCTGATAAAATTGGTTTAGAGGATTTGGCTGAAAGTGTTAAGAAGGGCGAGCTCGATTTTGATGTGGTAGTTGCGGCTACTGATGCAATGCGAGTTGTTGGTCAATTAGGCCAGATTCTAGGTCCACGTGGTTTAATGCCAAACCCGAAAGTTGGTACTGTAACTGCTGATGTTGCTACGGCTGTTAAAAATGCCAAAGCTGGTCAGGCACGTTATCGTACGGATAAAAACGGTATTGTGCATAGCGCTATTGGCAAATTAGATTTTAAAGTAGAAGCGTTGAAAGAAAATTTAGAGGCGTTAGTTGTTGCAATTAAAAAGGCCAAGCCAAGTTCTAGTAAAGGTGTTTACCTAAAGAAGGTTTCATTATCTAGCACTATGGGTCCTGGCTTGTTAATTGATTTAGCATCAGTTGATGCGTAAGAAAGAATTCGCGGCGGAAATTTTGTAAAAAGTTTCCCCGTCGAAGACCGTAGGAGTGCTTATGAAAGTGCTTAATAATCCTACGCAGACGGTGTTGCCGACACAATTTTAGTGACGGCCACCAAGTGTAACTAAGAGTTAATTATTAGCTCTTAAGTGGAGGTAAAAAGTGACACTTAAACTTGAAGATAAAAAAGCAATTGTTGCTGATGTCGCCGATGTCGCTGGCAAGGCGTTATCTGCTGTTATTGCTGATTATCGTGGGTTGACTGTTGCTGAGATGACAGAATTGCGTGCCAAAGCACGTCAAGCTGGTGTGTATTTGCGTGTTGTGCGTAATACATTAGCTAGAAAAGCTGTTAAAGAGACCGATTATGCCTGTTTAGATGAGGTATTAACTGGTCCTCTGTTTTTAGCTTTTTCGCTTGATGAGCCTGGTGCTGCAGCAAAGTTGCTGCGTGATTTTGTCAAGAATCACGAAAACTTGGAGGTTAAGGCCTTATCTATTGGCGGTAAATTATTAACTGCGACCGATCTCGGCGCAGTGGCTGATTTACCAAATCGCGAACAGGCTCTTGCTATGTTAATGGGTGTGATGTTAGCACCTGTTACGAAGTTCGTGCGAACAATGGTTGAACCTTATGCCCAAGTGACCCGCGCAATGGCTGCGGTCCGTGATCAGAAGCAAGGTTAACTTTTTTATAACGAATAATTTTGGAGAAAGAAATGGCTGCACTATCAAGAGATGATATTTTAGAAGCGATATCCAACATGAGTGTGATGGATGTTGTTGAATTAGTAAAAGCAATGGAAGATAAATTTGGTGTTTCAGCTGCGGCTCCTGTTGCTGTTGCTGCTGCAGGTGGTGGCGAAGCTGCTGCTGTAGAAGAGAAGACTGAGTTTGATGTTGTTATGACTAGTTTTGGCGCGAATAAAATCAGTGTAATTAAAGTGGTTCGTGCACTTACTGGTTTAGGTCTTAAAGAAGCCAAGGATATGGTTGAAGGCGTTCCTGCTACTGTTAAAGAAGGCGTCAGCAAAGACGAGGCAGCAGACGTCAAAAAACAATTGGAAGAAGCTGGCGCTAGCGTCGAAGTTAAATAATTGTTGTTTTGTAACAGATGGTATTTTCTCGCAAGGGAGAATACCTTTGTTGTATTTATGATTAGTGCTGATTTTTAATTTAAGAGGTTCGCTAAATGGTCACAAAAAAAGTACAAGCTAGCAAACAAAAAGATGCAACAGTTGAATATTCTTATACCGAAAAAAAACGTATAAGAAAAAGTTTCGGTAAATATCCTGAAACAATTGAAGTTCCTTATTTGTTATCTATTCAAGTTGATTCATATAAGAGCTTTTTGCAGCAGACTGATGCTGGGAAAGATATGACTCAAGGGTTGCATGCGGTATTTAATTCCGTTTTTCCTATTGTAAGTTTTTCAGGGTATGCGCAATTAGAATATGTTGATTATACTCTAGGCGAATCTACTTTTGATGTGAATGAATGTAAGTTACGCGGATTAACTTATTCAGCTCCATTGCGAGTTAAAATCCGTTTGGTTATTTTTGATAAAGATGCTCCTGCTGGGCAGAAGAATACTAAAGATATTAGAGAGCAAGAAGTTTATATGGGCGAAATACCTCTCATGACTGAGACAGGTAGTTTTGTTGTTAATGGAACTGAGCGTGTTGTTGTTTCACAGCTGCATCGTTCGCCGGGTGTATTTTTTGATCATGATAAAGGTAAGACACACTCTTCCGGTAAGTTTTTATATTCTGCACGCATTATCCCATATCGTGGTTCATGGTTAGATTTTGAATTCGATCCTAAAGATTGTTTGTTTGCACGTATTGATCGTCGACGTAAATTGCCTGCGACAATAATCTTGCGAGCTATTGGTTATACCAATGAAGAGATTTTGGACATATTTTTTGAGACAAATAAATATGTATTAAAAGGCGAAATGGCAACTTTGGATTTAGTGCCAGCAAAACTACGTGGTGAAATTGCTCCAGTTGACATAAAAGATAAAACAAAAGTTATTGTTGAGAAAGATAAGCGTATTACGCAGCGTCATGTGCGCATGATGGAAAAAGCTGGGCTGAATAAGTTAGAGATGCCGCTTGAGGCTTTGGAAGACAAGGTTATCGCTCGACCAATCATTGATACTGAGACTGGTGAAGTGTTGGTTGAAGCCAATGCACAGATAACACCTGAGGTTTTGGAGGCGATTGCTGCTGCAAAAATAAAAGAATTGGAAACACTATATGTGAACGAGTTGGATCGTGGGCTTTATATGTCTGATACTTTGCGTATCGATCCGACAACTAACCAGTTAGAGGCGTTAGTTGAGATTTATCGTATGATGCGTCCTGGCGAGCCACCAACTAAAGAGGCTGCTGAGAATCTATTCCATAATTTATTCTTTACTTCTGATCGCTACGATCTATCTGCCGTTGGACGTATGAAGTTTAACCGACGTGTTGATTATGAAGATTTTACTGGGCCAGGAATTTTGACAAAAGAAGATATTGTTAAAGTTTTACAGATCTTAATTGATATTCGTGATGGCCGTGGTGAAGTTGATGATATTGATCACTTGGGCAACAGACGTATTCGTAGTGTTGGTGAAATGGTTGAAAATCAATTTAGGATCGGTTTGGTGCGCGTTGAACGTTCGGCTAAAGATCGTTTGAGCATGGCTGATTCAGATAATCTAATGCCGCAGGATTTATTAAATGCTAAGCCTGTTGCTGCGGCAATTAAAGAGTTTTTTGGCTCAAGCCAGTTGTCGCAATTTATGGACCAAAACAATCCTTTATCTGAAATCACACATAAACGTCGTGTTTCAGCATTAGGGCCTGGTGGTTTGACTCGTGAGCGCGCTGGTTTTGAGGTGCGTGACGTGCATCCTACTCATTATGGGCGTGTTTGTCCGATTGAAACACCTGAAGGTCCAAATATTGGTTTGATTAACTCTTTGGCTATTTATGCTAGAACAAATGAATATGGCTTCCTAGAAAGCCCGTATCGAAAAGTTCAAGATGCAAAGGTTACAGATCAGATAGATTATTTATCTGCGATTGAAGAGGGTAACTTTTATATCGCGCAGGCTAATGTTGAGATCGATAAAAATGGCAGTGTTGTTGGTGAATTAATTCCATGTCGACATAAGGGCGAAACAGTTTTAACGCCGCCTGATAATGTAAATTACATGGATATTTCCCCAAGGCAGATTGTTTCTGTTGCTGCTTCCTTGATTCCCTTCCTCGAGCACGATGACGTTTCTCGCGCATTAATGGGATCAAATATGCAACGCCAAGCAGTGCCTTTAGTAAATGCTGAAAAACCTTTAGTTGGTACCGGTATGGAACGTGATGTTGCATCAGATTCTGGTGTGACAGTTGTTGCCAAGCGTGGTGGTATCGTTGATTCAGTTGATGCCTCACGTATTGTTATTCGAGCGTATGATAACGAAATAATTGATGCTGATGATTCTGGTGTGGATATTTACAATTTAACTAAATATACCCGCTCAAATCATAATACTTCTATTAACCAGCGCCCATTAGTTTCTGTCGGTGATAAGATTGCGCGTTACGATGTATTAGCAGATGGTCCTTCAACTGATTTAGGTGAGTTGGCATTGGGTCAGAATTTGTTAGTCGCATTTATGCCGTGGAATGGTTATAACTTTGAGGATTCTATCTTAATTTCTGAGCGCTTAGTTGAAGATGATCGTTTTACTTCGATTCATATTCAGGAATTAACTTGTATTGCTCGTGATACAAAGCTAGGGCCAGAGGATGTGAGCTCTGATATTCCGAATGTTGGCGAAGCGGCATTAGGGAAGTTGGATGAGTCTGGTGTTGTATATATAGGTGCGGAAGTTATTGCTGGCGATATATTGGTTGGTAAAGTAACTCCAAAAGGTGAGACGCAGTTAAGCCCTGAAGAAAAATTATTAAGGGCTATTTTTGGTGAAAAAGCTTCTGATGTTAAAGATACTTCTTTACGTGTTCCTTCCGGTACTAATGGTACCGTAATTGATGTGCAAATATTTACACGTGAAGGTGTAGATAAGGATCAGCGCGCACTCGATATTGAACAAGCGGCTCTGCAAAAAGCCAAAAAAGATATCGATGATGAAATGCGTATTCGTGAAGAGTATGTATATCAACGTGCCGAAAAATTATTGCTTGCTTCTGAAGTTGTAAACGGACCGAAAAAATTAAAGAAAGGCGAGAAGGTTACGCGAGAGTATCTCGATGAAATTACACAGGCTAAGTGGTTTGATGTTGAATTAGCGGATGCAAAGAAACAAAAGACATTTAGCGATATAGCAAATCAGTTGAAATTATTGCGTAAGGAGCATGATAAAAAACTCGACCAGCAGCGTAAGAAAATTACGCAGGGCGATGATTTAGCTCCAGGTGTAATTAAAATTGTGAAGGTATATTTGGCGGTAAAACGTCGGGTTCAACCTGGTGATAAAATGGCTGGTCGTCACGGAAATAAAGGTGTTATTTCACGTATCGCGCCTATTGAAGATATGCCTTATATGGAAGATGGCACGCCTGTTGATATCGTTTTGAATCCTTTAGGTGTTCCTTCGCGTATGAACGTTGGTCAGGTGCTAGAGGCTCATTTAGGGTTGGCGGCAAAAGGCTTGGGATTAAAGATTGGCAAAATGTTAGCAGCTAATTCTAGGGTCCCTGAGCTTAGAAAATTCCTTGCGCAAGTATACGATCTTGGTGAGGGACAAAAGGCTAACTTAGATTCATTGAATGATGATGAAATTGTAACTTTAGCGAAGAACTTGCAGGGCGGTGTTCCTGTGGCAACACCAGTGTTTGCTGGTGCTACAGAGTCTGAAGTGCGTGAAATGTTAGAGTTGGCTGAATTGCCAAGATCGGGTCAAGCATGGCTTTATAATGGCCGTACAGGCATGCGTTTTGATCGACCTGTAACTGTTGGTTATATGTATATGTTGAAACTAAATCACTTGGTTGATGACAAAATGCATGCTCGTTCGACAGGTTCATACAGCTTAGTTACTCAGCAGCCACTCGGCGGTAAGGCGCAGTTTGGTGGTCAAAGATTTGGTGAGATGGAAGTATGGGCTTTAGAGGCTTATGGAGCTGCTTATACTTTGCAGGAAATGCTTACTGTCAAATCAGATGATGTTAGCGGACGTACAAGAATGTATAAAAATATTGTTGATGGTAATTATAAAATGGAACCAGGGATGCCTGAATCTTTTAATGTATTAATAAAAGAAATTCGGTCATTGGGAATTAATTTCGAATTAGAAAGCGAATAATCCTTTGTGGTTATGATTGGTTAATTAAACAGAGGAGAAATACATTGAGTCACAGAGTACTTGATAGTTTTAAAAAGTTTATTACAAGAAATCTAACTGATGAGTTTGATACAATTCGTGCTGGATTGGCATCACCTGAGGTTATCCGTTCATGGTCTTTTGGCGAGGTGAAGAAACCAGAGACTATTAATTACCGTACATTTAAGCCGGAACGTGATGGTTTATTTTGCGCAAAAATATTTGGTCCTATTAAGGATTATGAGTGTTTGTGTGGCAAATATAAGCGTTTAAAGCATCGTGGCGTGATTTGTGAGAAGTGTGGCGTTGAAGTTACTTTGTCAAAAGTACGACGCGAAAGAATGGGGCATATCGAATTGGCTTGCCCTGTGGCGCACATATGGTACTTAAAGTCATTGCCATCTCGTATTGGTTTAATGCTTGATATGACCTTGCGTGAAATCGAACGCGTACTTTATTTTGAGGCATTTATTGTTGTTGATCCAGGTATGACTCCTCTAAAACAGGGGCAGTTACTGTCGGATGAAGCTTATCTTGATGCCATGGAAGAGTATGGTAATGATTTCGAAGCGATGATGGGTGCTGAGGCAATTCAACGTTTACTACAGGAAGTCGAAGTTGATGACGAGATTATAAGATTAAGAAGTGAAATTATTGAGGTTACTTCTGAGTCTAAGTTTAAGAAAATCAGTAAGCGATTAAAGCTGTTAGAGTCTTTCAGGAAATCCCGCAATAAGCCTGATTGGATGATTTTAACTGTGCTGCCGATATTGCCACCTGATTTGCGTCCGTTGGTTCCCCTTGATGGTGGTCGTTTTGCTACTTCTGATTTGAATGATTTATATCGACGCGTAATTAATCGTAATAATCGTTTAAAAAGATTGTTGGATTTAAATGCCCCAGATATTATTGTGCGTAACGAAAAACGTATGCTGCAGGAATCAGTTGATGCATTATTGGATAATGGTCGTAGGGGTCGTGCAATTACAGGTGCGAATAAACGCCCACTGAAATCTTTATCTGACATGATCAAAGGTAAACAGGGACGTTTCCGTCAGAATTTATTAGGTAAGCGAGTAGATTATTCTGGTCGTTCAGTTATTGTTGTTGGTCCGACATTAAGATTGCACCAATGTGGTTTACCAAAGAAAATGGCCTTGGAATTATTTAAGCCATTTATTTTTAGTAAGCTGCAATTTCAAGGTTATGCAACAACAATTAAAGCCGCTAAGAAAATGGTGGAAAGCGAAGTTCCTGAAGTTTGGGATATATTAGAAGATGTAATTCGCGAACACCCAGTGCTATTAAACAGAGCGCCAACGCTACATAGATTGGGTATTCAAGGTTTTGAGCCAGTATTAATTGAAGGTAAGGCCATTCAGCTGCATCCTTTGGTTTGTACTGCATATAATGCTGACTTTGATGGTGATCAGATGGCTGTGCATGTGCCGTTAACGGTCGAGGCACAATTAGAATCTCGTGCTTTAATGATGGCTACAAATAATATTTTATCGCCTGCTAATGGTGATCCAATTATTGTGCCAACGCAGGATGTTATTTTGGGCCTTTATTATATGACGCGTGAAAAAGTTAATTCGAAAGGTGAGGGCGCTATTTTTGCTGATGTAAAAGAGGTTCGTCGGGCGTATGAAACTGATAACCTTGAACTACAGGCAAAAATTAAAGTTCGTATAGAAGAAAATGGTGAAATTAATTTAGTTGAGACAACTGCAGGTAGAGCGCTTTTAAGTGAAATATTGCCTGTGGGATTGCCTTTCTCGCTAGTTAATCGTGTACTAAAGAAAAAGGCGGTTTCTAATTTATTGGATATTTGTTATCGTACTTTAGGAACAAAATCGACGGTTATTTTTGCTGACCAATTGATGTATACCGGTTTTCGTCACGCAACAACCGCGGCGGTTTCAATTTGTTTAGATGATTTAACTATTCCTGAGAGTAAAGAGGAGATCATCGGACAAGCTGAGGCGCAAGTATTAGAGATTGAGAAACAATACGCGTCAGGTTTAGTGACCCATGGTGAGCGTTACAATAAGGTAATTGATATTTGGTCGCACACTAATGATCAGGTAGCCAAAGCGATGATGGAAAAGTTATCGAAAGAGGTGGTGAAAGATGCTGATGGCAATGATGTTGTACAGGATTCTTTTAACTCCGTATTCATGATGGCCGATTCTGGCGCTAGGGGTTCAGCTGCGCAGATGCGTCAGTTGGCTGGTATGCGAGGCCTGATGGCGAAACCTGATGGTACTATTATTGAGACACCAATTACTGCTAACTTCCGTGAAGGATTGAGTGTTCTACAGTACTTTATTTCGACTCATGGTGCGCGTAAAGGTTTGGCTGATACTGCCTTGAAAACTGCTAACTCAGGTTATTTGACGCGCCGCCTAGTTGATGTGTCGCAGGATGTTGTCATTAGAGAGCATGATTGTGGTACAAACAAAAGCGTTGTTGTTGTGCCGCGTATTGAGGCTGGTGAAGTAGTTGAGTCGCTTGGTGAGCGTGTTCTTGGCCGTGTTACCGCCGAAGATATGACCGATGCAAGTACGGATGAGGTTTTAGTTCCAGCAAATACTCTGTTGGGTGAGAGCAATATTCATTTTGTTGATCAGGCGGGTATTGATGAGCTCAAGGTTCGTTCAGCAGTAACTTGTGAAAGTAAGCTTGGTGTTTGTAGTATGTGTTATGGCCGCGACTTGGCGCGCGGACATCAGGTTAATATTGGTGAAGCCGTTGGAATTATGGCTGCGCAGTCAATCGGTGAGCCTGGTACGCAGTTAACAATGCGTACATTCCATATCGGTGGTGCCGCTTCACGGACGACAACTGTTAGTAATATTCAGTTGAAGTCGGATGGAGCAATTAGGCTCAAAAACATGAAAACTGTTGAGCGCTCAGATGGTAAGTTAGTTACTGTTTCACGTTCAGGTGGTTTAGCGGTACTTGATAAGCAGGGACGTGAGCGTGAGCATTACAAAGTTCCGTATGGCGCGATTCTGGCCGTAAAAGATGGCGATCAGGCAAAAGCTGGTAGTATCGTTGCAGATTGGGATCCACATACCCATCCGATCATCAGTGAGGTTGCAGGTCTTGCTAGGTTTGTTGATTTGGTCGATGGTGTTACTGCAAAACGACAGACTGATGAGCTGACAGGTTTAAGTACAACTGCAGTTATTGGCGCTACACAGCGTGCTACTGCTAAGAAAGAGTTACGACCAATGTTGAAGTTGGTTGATGATAAAGGTAATGAGCTTTGTTTAGCGGGTACTAACGTTGTTGCAAACTATTTCATGCCTAATGGCGCTATCATCAATCTTAGTGATGGAGCTGCTGTTGGTGTTGGTGATGTTATTGCAAGAATACCGCAAGAAGCAGGTAAGACTCGTGATATTACCGGTGGTTTGCCGCGTGTTGCTGATCTTTTTGAGGCGCGTCACCCGAAAGAGCCGTCACTATTGGCAGAAGTTTCAGGTATGGTTAGTTTTGGTAAAGAGACTAAAGGTAAGCGTCGTTTGGTGCTTACAACAGAAGATGGTGAAGCTCATGAGACATTGATTCCGAAGTGGCGTCATCTGTCTGTGTTTGAAGGTGAGAATGTTGCCAAGGGTGAGATCATCTCCGAAGGTTCTTCAGATCCGCATGACATTTTACGTCTGCTTGGTAAAGACGCATTAACCAATTATATTGTTGACGAAGTGCAAGAAGTTTATCGTCTGCAGGGCGTAAAGCTTAATGATAAACATATCGAAGTTATCTTGCGTCAGATGTTGCGCAAAGGGATTGTTGAGAATGCTGGCGATACTGATTTTATCAAGGGTGAGCAGTTGGATATTGTTAAAGTCGAGGAAGAGAATGCGCGTATTGAGAAAGATGGCGGCATTCCAGCGACGTTTACACATGTGTTGCTTGGTATTACTAAGGCATCGTTGGCGACTGAGTCGTTTATCTCTGCTGCCTCATTCCAGGAGACTACCCGTGTTTTAACAGAGGCTTCTGTTACTGGTAAGACCGATCGTTTGCGTGGTCTGAAAGAGAATGTCATGGTTGGTCGCTTGATCCCGGCGGGAACTGGTTTGGCGCATCATAAGCAACGTCATATCGAAGAGGTTGTTGAAGAGGTGGTTGAGATTACGCAGGAGCAGGTTGAGCAGGCGCTTGGTGAGGCGCTACTTGATGACGCTGCTGCATCTGAGGCAGAAAGCAATAAAGAATAGCGTTTATTGATTGCTTAAAATACGCCCTAGCTATTTCACTGGGGCGTGTTTTAAATGGGTGGTTATTGAGGGAAACTTGTCTGCGCATAATTTATTTAAGCCAGAGGCCATCAATAGCTTGACATGGATAGAGGCTCTCTTTAGAATCGCGCGTCCGGACTGCCCTTCTGCTTAAGGGCTCGGTGTGTTACTTCAGGGAATAGAAGACGTTTTTTTAATAACTAATTAATAGGTGTATTAATGGCTACGACTAACCAATTGGTTCGTAAACCTCGCTCAAGTAAAAAAGAAAAAAGCAAAGTGCCTGCACTGCAAAGCTGTCCGCAAAGGCGTGGTGTTTGTGTTCGTGTTTATACCACGACTCCGAAGAAACCAAACTCAGCTTTGCGTAAAGTAGCGCGTGTGCGGTTGACTAATGGTATGGAGGTTGCTTCTTACATTGGTGGTGAAGGGCACAACTTACAGGAACACTCTGTTGTAGTTATTCGTGGCGGTCGTGTTAAAGATTTACCTGGTGTTCGATATCATGTTGTGCGTGGTAGTTTAGATACTTCTGGTGTTACTAGTAGACGCCAGGGTCGTTCTAAATACGGCGCTAAGAAACCAAAGAAATAATTTAGGATTTTATTACTATGTCTAGAAGAAAAGCCGCTCCTAAAAGAAAAGTACTTCCTGATCCATTGTTTGGCAGTGAATTGGTGACGAAGTTTGTTAACGTTGTTATGTCAAATGGCAAACGCTCAGTTGCTGAGAAGATTGTTTATGGTGCGCTCGATAAAGTCGCACAAAACAGTCGCGGTCGAAAGGAAAGTGAAGATGGCGGTGATGAAGGCGGTGGAGCTATAGATGTTAGCGCCGGTTTGCGTAAGCTGTCTCTAGAGTTATTTGAAAAATGTTTATCTGCGGTGCGACCAACTGTTGAAGTTAAGTCGCGACGTGTTGGTGGTGCCACATATCAGGTGCCGATGGAAGTTAAAGATGATCGTGGTATCGCCTTGGCTATGCGTTGGTTGGTTGAATCGGCCAATAAGCGCGGTGAAAAGACTATGGCGCTGCGCTTAGGCAATGAACTGATGGATGCCTTAAATGGTCGTGGTGGGGCTGTGAAGAAGAGAGAAACTGTTCACAGTATGGCTAAAGCAAACCAAGCATTTGCGCATTTTCGGTGGTAAATTATGCCTAGAACAACTCCTATTAAACGTTATCGTAATATTGGCATCATGGCTCACATTGATGCGGGTAAGACTACAACTACCGAACGTATTTTATTTTATACTGGTCGTACTCATAAGATTGGTGAGGTTCATGATGGCGCTGCTGTTATGGATTGGATGCCGCAAGAGCAAGAGCGTGGTATCACTATCACATCTGCTGCGACTACCTCCTACTGGTGTGGTATGGATCAACAGTATCCGTTGCACAGAATTAACATTATTGACACTCCTGGACACGTTGACTTTACGATTGAAGTAGAGCGTTCATTGCGTGTACTAGATGGCGCGGTTGCAGTTCTTTGTGCTGTTGGTGGTGTTGAGCCCCAAACAGAAACTGTCTGGCGTCAGGCTGATAAGTATGGTGTTCCGAGAATATGTTTCGTTAATAAAATGGATCGTGCGGGCGCTAATTTCTTACGTGTTGTAGATCAGGTTAACACACGTTTTCGTAAACCGCCTGTTCCGATGCAGTTGCCTATAGGTGCTGAAGAAAATTTTGTTGGTGTTGTCGACCTAGTTCGTCAGCAAGCAATTTATTGGAATGAAGATGATCGCGGTGTTACTTATGAAGCGAAGGATATTCCTGCCGAGATGGTAGATGAATGTAATAAGTGGCGTGAACATATGATTGAGGCTGCGGCTGAATCATCTGATGAATTTATGGAAAAATATCTTGAGATTGGTGAATTAAGTGATCAAGAAATTAAGAAAGGTATTCGTAGTCGGACATTGGCTAACGAGATTACCCCAGTATTTTGTGGTTCGGCTTTCAAGAATAAGGGTGTTCAAGCTTTATTGGATGCTGTGATCGATTATATGCCAGCTCCTGATGAAGTTGCTGCTATTAATGGTATAACTGAAGATGGTGAAGAAGATACACGCCCATCTTCTGATGATGCTCCCTTTGCTGCTTTAGCATTTAAAATTGCTACTGATCCGTTTGTTGGTACTTTGACTTATTTCAGAGTTTATTCTGGTGTATTGAAGTCTGGTGATTCAGTTTTAAACTCTGTAAAAACTAAAAAAGAGCGTGTTGGCCGTATATTACAGATGCACTCTAATTCTCGCGAAGAGATCAAAGAGGTGCGTGCTGGTGATATTGCTGCGGCTGTGGGTTTAAAGACGGTCACCACTGGTGATACTCTTTGTGACCTAAGCAAGCCAATCACTTTAGAGCGTATGGAATTTCCTGAGCCGGTTATCTCTGTTGCTGTTGAGCCTAAAACTAAGGCTGACCAGGAGAAAATGGGCGTTGCTCTTAGCAAATTAGCACAAGAGGATCCATCTTTCCGTGTACATACTGATGAAGAGTCAGGGCAGACTATTATTTCTGGTATGGGTGAACTGCATTTAGAGATTATTGTTGACCGTATGTTGCGTGAGTTTAGTGTTGAAGCTAACGTTGGTAAGCCACAAGTTGCTTATCGTGAGGCGATTAAGAAGACTGTTGAGCAAGAAGGTAAATTTGTTCGTCAATCTGGTGGTCGTGGTCAATATGGTCATGTATGGATTCGCCTCGAACCACGTGAACGTGGCGAAGGTTATGAATTTTCGAACGAGATTGTTGGCGGTGTAATTCCAAGAGAATATATCCCCGCAGTTGATAAAGGTATTAAAGAGCAAGTGGAAAACGGTGTTCTTGCTGGGTACCCAGTTGTGGATGTAAAGGTTACCTTATTCGATGGTTCATTTCATGAGGTTGACTCCAACGAAATGGCGTTTAAAATTGCCGGTTCGATGGCGTTTAAAGCGGGTGCATTAAAAGCTAATGCTGTTTTGCTTGAGCCTGTCATGAAGGTTGAGGTTGTTACCCCTGATGAATACATGGGTGATGTCGTTGGCGATTTAAATCGTCGTCGCGGTGTTATTACCGGAATGGATGAAGGTCCTGCTGGTAAGATTGTTGATGCAGAGGTGCCGCTAGCTGAGATGTTCGGTTATGCGACTGATGTTCGTTCGATGAGTCAAGGAAGAGCGACTTATACGATGGAATTTGAGAAATATAGTGAAGCTCCTGCTAGTATTGCAGAAGCAGTTATTAATAAAAAATAACTAGCGTCATTCCCGGGGAACAGGGACTAACCCGCTTTCGCGGGAATGGCGTTAATAAAGCTAAACGAGGGTTTAGAAATGGCAAAAGAGAAATTTGAGAGGAAGTTACCGCACATAAATGTAGGAACGATCGGACACGTAGATCACGGTAAGACTA
>JAGLTR010000078.1 GCA_023135155.1 Gammaproteobacteria bacterium | reverse complement strand
GACGCGATAAATCGCGTCTCTACACTCGATGCTCAACACTAAACAGTGGTAGTGCATGCATGTAATTCACCGTAAAGATGCATGCAATGCGTCTTTCCAACATCGTATGAGACGCATGCAATGCGTCTCTACAACCGGGATCCAGGAAAATTTATAAAATATCCCTGGATTCCAGCATGCGCGGGAATGACTGAGTTTTTAATGGGACAACCTTGCTATTTATAGCCCCCATATCGAATCCCAAAAAAAAATCCTGTATAGTTACGCCACTATGAGAAAAATATTAGCTACAAGCGCCCTTCCTTATGCCAATGGCCCGATTCACATCGGCCACATGGTTGAATATATCCAGACCGATATCTGGGTTCGTTTTCAAAAACTGCGCGGTAACGACTGCCTATATATATGTGGCGATGATGCTCACGGCACCCCAATCATGCTGAGCGCCGAAAAACGCGGCATTACCCCAGAAGAGCTAACCAAAGAGATAAAAACAGCTCACGAACAAGACTTTCAGAAGTTTAATGTCGATTTTGATAACTTTTACACCACGCATTCGGATGAAAATCGCGAACTTGTCACTGCTATCTACGAGAAACTGAAAGCCAATGGTGACATCGAAGTTAAAACCATCGAACAAGCATTCGACCCAGAAAAAGAGATGTTTCTTCCCGATCGCTACGTAAGAGGCGAATGTCCACGTTGCGGAGCAAAAGATCAATATGGCGATAATTGCGAGGTTTGCAGCGCCACCTATGCGCCAACCGATCTAAAAAACCCTATCTCTGTGGTTTCAGGCGCAACACCAATAATGAAAGAATCCGAACACTACTTCTTTAAATTATCTAATTACAAAGACACTTTGCAACAGTGGCTAAAATCAAATCATCTACAACCAGAAGTAGCACACAAACTAAGTGAGTGGTTTAAAGAAGACTTGCGCGACTGGGATATCTCACGAGACGCCCCTTATTTTGGCTTTAAAATCCCCGGCAGTGACAATAAATATTTCTACGTTTGGCTTGATGCGCCAATTGGCTACATTGCTAGCCTACACAACCTGGCCGGACATAAAGACGTCAACCCAGAAGAGTATTGGGATGAAGGTAGTAACACTGAGCTTTATCACTTTATAGGTAAAGATATTATTTATTTTCATGCGCTTTTTTGGCCAGCAATCTTAACTAGTGCTAATTTACGCAAACCAACTGCAGTTTTCGTACATGGGTTTTTAACTGTAAACGGCCAGAAAATGTCGAAATCACGCGGCACTTTTATTAGAGCCAGCGACTATCTAAAACATCTTGATCCTGAATATTTACGCTACTATTTTGCCGCAAAACTAACCAGCAGGATTGATGATATTGACCTTAATTTCGAGGATTTTCTGCAGCGTGTTAACAGCGATCTAGTTGGCAAAGTTGTGAATATTGCTAGTCGTTGCGCCGGCTTTATTCGCAAGAAGTTCGATAACAAACTCGCTGACGAATTAAGCTCCCCTGAATTATTCAACACCTTTAAAGATGCTGCTGAGAATATCGCTAGCCTCTATGAAGCACGCGAGTTCAATGCCGCCATCCGCGAAATCATGGCACTTGCTGATAAAGCTAATCAATACATTGACGAACAAAAACCTTGGGTTTTAGCTAAACAAGAGGGTGAAAAGCAAAATGTGCAGAACATTTGCACAATGGGCTTAAATCTATTTCGCATTTTAATGATCTATTTAAAACCCGTTCTACCAACTATGGCTACAAACGTGGAAGAGTTTTTAAATATCGCGCCACTGACGTGGCAAGATATTAAGCAACCACTCTTAGCTCATACAATTAATGATTTCAAACCACTAATGCAGCGCGTTGAGCAAGAAAAAATAGATGCGCTTTTAGAGCAAGAATGACCAAAGCTAAAATAGAAAAAATTCTTACTATACTACGCAAGGCGATTCCTAATCCCAAATCAGAACTGGAATATAAGACTCCATTTGAACTATTAGTTGCAGTGATCTTATCTGCACAGGCAACTGATGTCAGCGTAAATAAGGCTACGTCTAAACTCTTTCCTGTCGCTAACACTCCCGAAAAGATTCTTGCGCTTGGCGAAACAAGATTTAAAAACCACATAAAAACCATTGGACTCTATAATGCCAAGGCCAAAAACATTCTTAAAACCTGCGCGATCTTAAGCGAGCAATACAACTCACAAGTCCCAAAAACACGGGAAGAACTAGAAAGTCTTCCAGGGGTCGGTCGTAAAACTGCAAATGTAATTTTAAATGTCGCCTTTAATCAACCCACTATAGCCGTCGACACTCATATTTTTCGTGTATGCAATCGCACGAAAATCGCTCCTGGCAAAACCCCGCTCGCCATCGAACAAAAGCTGTTAAGCTCCGTTACAAAGCCTTTCTTACAAGATACACATCATCTGCTACTCTTACATGGTCGTTACACCTGCACCGCGCGCGATCCGCACTGTGCCGAGTGTGTGATTAATAAACTATGTGAATATGAGTATAAAGATAGCAATGAAATTAATAAAAGACAAACAGACAGTAATAGCATGTTATAAATTAAATCAAGACGACCCCCTAATTGAAGAGTTTTATATTGCCGCCTCATTTGCCAAACAACTCCCGGCGAGTTTAGAGCAACTGCTAAATAATGCACAACAAATAAACGGCTTTAAAGAACAATTCCGCTCAATCCCTAAAGAAAAACCACCGATTTTCATCGATGGATTAACCACCTTTCTTAAACAATCATCTAACGCTACTCCCGGCATGTTCAAACAAGGTTTCGTCACAGCAACAATCACATCATCACAAAACAAGGAAGCCGCCGAAAAACTACTTGATACAATGTCAACTCTTGCTACAGCAATTGCCGAACAACAATATAGTCAATATAAACTTATGAGTTTTGAAAAGCTGGCCACGTTTAAAAATGACTTAATTAAGAAACTAGAAATATACAATCAATTTGATTCAACACAATCACCACGTCTTTTTAGTAATTTAAGACATTATGTCATTGAACATACCACTGACTCAAACAATCAATACAAACATCAAAAACTTATCCGCACGGGTGACATACGTTCACAACTGCTAGATGAAACTATTACAATTCAACAACTAGCTGATTTACTGAAAACAAAAAACGCTAAAAACGCAATTCTATTTAAGCGACGTTGTCTTGGTTTAATAACCCCAGAAAGTGAAAGATTGCTAGTAACTGCAAATCGTGATTTAAGAATAATTCTACAAGAAATTAATTTTCGAATTAGCTTTACTGAAGACAAAAAAAATCCTCGGAGGAAATCATCATCAGCCACTACATCTGAAATTGGCAAACCCTGCACACTTAGACAGCCAGGCATACCTATACCAGGACAACGGTTTGATGCAGAAGGCGAATACTATCTAATGCAAGCGCGGTCACCACCATCCCACGGAATTAACTAGTAATATTAATGCGTAGCAATATTTAACCCTGAATACCCACATAAAAAAGCCGGACTAAACCCGGCTTTTTTGTATCTAAATTACCCTTAGAAATAAACACCAATCTGGAAGGTAACCAGATTTCTTTGGCGATTACTTGTACCATTAATAGTATTTCCACCAAAGCTATAAGAATCAGAATTGCGATAATTCACGTCGTGACGATACTCGATACTTTCGATAGTATCTTTAAAGATTGAAATCGCGGCTCTGGCCATATAACTCTGTTTTGGCATGTTAAGCATTAATGCCTGCCATGATCTGCCGTAACCTACAGAAAGCACGATCGGCTTTGAATGGAACCTAAACTTATAAGCACCTTCAAAATCGACAGCACTTAAACGCGCACCTTTACCATTGAAGTTAAAGTCGGCACTATCGAAAGCTCGCGTGGTACCAATATATTCACTTAAGAAAGTAAACGGACCAGTTTTTGCTTCGGCATGCACGTCAAAACCAGGAACACGATGCCTGATCACCTCATTACCGTTATAGCCTAAACCTGTAAAGGCGTTTGTCATCAAACTACCTGTGCCTTGGACACCAGCTGAATCAGCAATATTACCGATGTAACCAGCACCTACATCAATATGCACACGTTTTATCTGTCTACCGTAACCAGCATTAACACCCCAGTTATTAATAGTCCCGCGTGAGGTTGTATGGCTATCGCCTCTAAAACCATAAACAGAACCATAAAAACCGTACTTAGCAAGACCTAACAAAATAGCGCGCTGTTTAGCTCGACCTAGCGTTAGTGTCAAAGGATCTGTGGTCATAAAGTTTGCATACAAACCAAATGGCACATAGATCTGACCAATGGTTACATAAGCAGGTACGCGATTTAAATCACCAATTGTGGCAAAAGCACGGCTAACCTGAACGTTTGAATTAGTAGTACGTGCACCACTACCAGTTCCAGGCGGGTACTTATTATAAGAAAGTGATAAATAAGCAGTTGCCCAATGCGTTATCTCGGATAAAAGATCGATTTCTGCACCAGAGAGATCAACATCACTCTTATTAGGTGTGTCGTACCCACTCTTACTCCAAACTTGGCCTTCAACATGTCCACTGATTTCCACTAACGGACGATCTGGATGTTTGCCGCCTCTAGCATAGATATGATTTTCTAGCTGTTGACGCTGTCTTAAGATAACCAAATCTTCATTCATTGACGGCAAATTTGTAATCAAATCAGAAGCATCGTATGCAGCACGTACACCAACGTATGGCGAAACCGTAACCGCAGAACCATAGTTAAAGAGACGGCGTTTATGGTGCATACTGTGTTTTGATGGTGGCGGCATTTTCGCACCACGAATACTATGAATCTCTTGCTCTAGAATCTGCACCTGCTTTTCGAGATATTGTGTGCGTGCGGCTAATTTTTGTACTTGCGCATTAGTAGCTGTTGCTGCAAAAATTGGCGATGTGATACTCGCCGCAGCAATTATAGCAATTATTTTTTTATTCACGTTCATCCTCCAAATAAAATGGAAATAATAAGAAAATAGACGCGCGCATTCTGCCACTGGACCACTACATTTGCAACCAATAAACAAAAACCTAGACATAAAAAAAGCCCGTCAAAAGACGGGCTTTTTCGACAATTCCTTCCTAGCTTAGAAACGAACTGAAAGACGACCAATAATCATGTTGGAGTCTTTTTTGTTGCCGTTAACATTTGCATAGCTAGAAGCATGAGCATAAGCAAATGAAGCATCAGTCATATGCCATAAGTTCACTGTATAATCAGCTACGAAACGATTGTGCGGGATAATGGAATAGTTACTGAAGGTAACGCCATTAACCACCGTTCCAGCAATACCGGTCATCATGTTGTTAAAAGCACTACCATTACCGGTCCACTCAAAACGCATACCAATGCGAGATTGATGGCCTAATGTCAGCAATCTGTAACCAGCATTAACATCCATAGACCATAATCTACCATTAGCAGCAGCCCATCCTGGATGAGCTGTAGTTGCAGCGGTTGTCGGAGTAAATTGCAAGCTACGCAACGCTGTTACAAAATTACCAGCAAAATCCCAATGCCCAAAAGTAACATCGCCATGCAGCGCTAAGCCACCAGCCTGACGGGAGTACATCATCAATGGAACTCGACCTGCTGCGGTAGCAACAGCACCGCCGACAGCAGATGCACTATATAGGGGTGCAAACAACTCAGAGTCATAGATGTTAAACAAATAAGAAGCGTTCACATCATAATGAGCATTTGAACCACCTTGTCTGTGCAAAGTACCGAAGTAACCGATTTTACCACCGAAATTCTCGACTGATGTGCGTCGGCCTGTTGTACTATTGTTGTTCTTCGTAGTACCGCCAGCTAAAGCATATAAGTTACCATAGAAACCTTTGCTACCAACATAACCGATGTTAGCTGCAGTAGCGCGTGTTTGCGACATCCACTGAGTAACTGGGGCAATTAATGGGTAACGATCGTAGTGACCAAAAGGCACGTACTGTTTACCTAAAATACCGAAGAAAGATGATTTCGCGAAATTACCCATTCTCACATAGACTTCATCAACGCTTAAACGAGAATCACCAGCGTTAGTATCAATCTTATCTAATGAGATTGAGTGATAAGCCTCATTATCACCTAAGTAAACTAGGTTGATATGAGCTTTAATCCAAGAATTAATCTTAGCATCAACAAATAGGTTAGCATTATTGATCGTAAAATCAGTATTGCCTTTACCACTTTGGAATGAGCCAATTGGGTAGTTATCACCCCAACGGGCATCAAGATTCAACAAACCGCCGAAAGCGATACGGCTACACCAGTTATGCGTAGAAATTGTGTTTACAGCTGAGTTTTGATTCAAAATTGTTTCCGCTTTTGAAACTCTAGCATGTAAGGCGACATCGTTTACCATCTTGTGATGCGCAACAACACCAGCAAAAGCGGCACCGCTTGCTAGGGTTGCAGCAACGAAAGCAGCAATTATCGTTTTATTCATCCTTCTTTGTCTCCATTGTTTATAATTTTAAGATAAAAACTATTTACCAAGGCGCTTTTAGCGAAATCGCCAGAGCGCGAATCCAAAAAAAAGCACAAGCTAACTGGGGTCAGCTCAGCTAACCGCATTCTAACAAGAAACAATTAAGATGCAACTTTTTTCAAAAAAAGATCAATTAAAAGAAATTAACTTTAACCTACAAATAAAGACTTATTCTTAATCCCTGAAATTCTCAAATTGCAATGGCAACTCTATTTTTCCATCCTTTAAAAAAGCGATAATTTCCTGAAGATCATCTCGCTTTTTACCATTAACTCGTACCTGATCACCTTGAATTGAAGCCTGAACTTTTATCTTTGTGTCTTTGATTATTTTGACAATTTTTTTAGCATCCTCCTGACTAATGCCCTGTTTGATTTTGATCTCTTGCCTAGCCTCATTGAGACTTTCTTGCGGCTCAGTGATATCTAAACTACGCACATCAATAGCTCTTTTCGCAAATTTCGCCTGCAATATCATTAACATTTGCTGCAACTGAAAGGTATTTTGCGCCTTCATATTAATAACACTCTCTTTTAGCTCGAATCGCGCACCAGAGCCCTTAAAATCAAACCTATTATCAACCTCACGATTCGCCTGATCGACAGCGTTCGTGACCTCATGAATATCAACGTTAGAAACTATATCAAATGATGGCATCGCAAAACTCCCCATAAAAATACAAATTAGGCGCAAAATGTACCACATCACTGAACAAAAGATAAAGAAATCGTGATCATACGATAAAAAATGAGGTATTATTAATACCTAGCCCATTAATAATCAAGGCATTAAACACTCATGAACGTAGAACAACGCACAAAAATGGTGGCCAATAAACAGCTACACCTCTCATGTATTGTCCCAATCTACAATGAGGAAACGCTTGCAGTACGCTTCATAACCAAGCTTGGCAAAGCCTTGAGCAAGATAACGAATAATTACGAAATCATTATCGTCAACGATGGTAGTAGCGACAAAACTGAAGCCAAATTACTCCCGCTACTTAATGACACAAAAATAAAGCTGCTCTCGCTCTCTAGAAATTTCGGCAAAGAAAATGCTATCACTTGTGGATTAGAAAACTGTCATGGCGATGCCGCGATAATTATTGACGCCGACTTTCAGCATCCCTTTGAAATAATGCCGATTTTTGTGGATGAATGGAGCAAAGGTTTCGACATGGTTTATGGTGTGCGCAAAAACCGTGAAAGTGAATCATTCATTAAACGCGGCTTAACTAGGCTCTTCTACCACCTGACCGCTAAAATCACGCGCATTAAAATCCCCGCCAATGCTGGCGATTTCCGACTCCTAGATCGCAAGGTAATCGACGCGATCAATAGCCTGGATGAACGCAATCGCTTCATGAAAGGCTTATATGCATGGGTCGGGTTTAGCTCAAAAGCAGTGCCATTCACCGTAAATGAGCGCGCGGGGGGTAAGAGCTCATGGAAGCTCAACCGACTCACAGAACTCGCTGTTACCGGCATAACCTCATTCTCGAATATCCCGCTACAAGTATGGAGCTTTATCGGCTTCACCATTTCGGCAATCGCACTAACTTATGCGCTCTACATCGTAACCGAAACGCTACTGTTTGGTATTAAGGTTCCCGGATATGCCACTATTGTTGTTGCCATAATGCTCTTCGGTGGCATCCAGCTATTCTCAATTGGGGTTTTGGGTGAATACATCGCGCGTATTTTTAACGAAGTTAAGCAACGCCCAAAATACATTATTAACAACAAACATAATTTCAATGATTAAAATTATTACCAATATTTTCGCCAAATATCCGCTGCTAGAACAATTAACAAAATTCGGAATAGTTGGTACAGTTGCTGCAATAATAAACATGTTGGCGCTAATAGCCCTAGTTGAGCTATTGCATCTGCATCCACTTGTCGCCAACATCTTTGCTTTTCTACTTGCGTTTAATGCCAGCTACATTGGTCATCACCATTGGAGTTTCGCTGAAACTGCAAGAGACCATAAAAAATCAGTTCCACGCTTTTTTATTGTTGCCACAACAAGCTTTGTTCTAAACCAAGGACTATTTGCAATATTCTTAACCGTTTTCCACCTATATTATGTTTTGGCACTATTTTTAGTACTAATTATTGTGCCAATATTCACATTTTTATTAAGCAAATTCTGGGCATTCACATGAAGAAAATTATTTTATCAGCGGATGATTTCGGCATGAACCCGGCGGTTTCCGCCGGCATCAGTCAGCTCATAATTAACCACAGAATCTCAGCGACAAGCTGCATGACCAACAATCAGTATTGGTCTGAAAACGCCAAGTTGCTTATCCCCTATACTAATAAAATTGATATCGGTCTGCACTTTAATCTTCCGCAACCGTTATGGAAATTAATCATAACCAGCAATCTACGCACAATTTGCCGCAAACAAATAATCATAGAATTAAACAGACAGCTCGACTCATTCGAACAAGCGCTAAAAAAACAACCAGACTTCATCGATGGCCATCAACATATTCAACAACTCCCAATAATTAGCGATATTCTTTTCTCAATTTATCAGAAACGCTTAACCAATAAGCCATATATTCGCCTTACCACCACAGACAATGCAATTGGCACTTCACCTTTAAAACAATTTATCATCAGATTAATTAGCGCAAATGACTTTACTCAACAACTGCAAGACTTAAATATTCCACACAACAGCAGCTTCTCCGGCATTTATAACTTTCATGATAAGCACCATAAATACCAACAACTATTTCCCAAGTTTTTAGCAGCAAGCAGTAATGGCGGCATAATTATGTGTCATCCAGGATTAGCGAGCGATAGTTACCCTGACCCGATAAACAGCAATAGACAGCAAGAGTTAAACTATTTCTTAAGTAATAAGTTTTTGTCTGATTGCGATAAAGAGCATGTTTTGATTGTGCGGTGGCGGGAATTGCAGGAATAAACAAAGCTTCGACTATGGAACACAGCAATAAGACGCATTCAATGCGTCTCTACGCTGGATTTAAT
>JAGLTR010000077.1 GCA_023135155.1 Gammaproteobacteria bacterium | reverse complement strand
CCCGAGAAATGGCTGAATAGTTACACGAAAATAGTGAATGGTCATTTACTAACTAAACTAACTGACCTGATTAGGATAAAAGCCATATACGGGCTCTTCATATGGATGCGAGCTCTTAAGAGCACCTCTAAAAATCGTCATACCGTGGCTTAACCACGGTATCCATAACTTTAACTTATTGATTTTATTGGATCCCGCGGTCAAGCCACGGGATGACGGGTCCAGAAAAACGAATTTCGAGAGGCGCCCTTAAGCGCCACAATTACTTCGGCAATTTTTTCCTGCTCACAAACCATCTCAACGCAATATTCATCAACATATTCAGCGATATCTTTTCTGCCTATAAATGGCTCGCTATTTTCTAGCGATCGAAACTGCCCCGCACCCTTTACCTGCCAACAGCAGCAATCGTAATTACCGATACGTCCGGCGCCGACATTAAACATTGCGTTTTTTATTGCTTCTAGGTGTGACTCTGGGGTGTAAAAATAGATCTGATATAGCATTGTCAAACCCCTGTTTAGACGCATGCTATGCGTCTCTACGTTTTATTTTACATTAGTTATGTTCTTTACGATTTTTACCGAAAAAATAGCGCCAAGAAAGAGAAACATAGCAGCAAGAATAATTGGCACATAGACATCTATAGCACCCAAAAGACCGCTGATCAGTCCAGTTATACTCCATGAAACCGCGATAACTGCCGCAAAAACTCCCATAACCCAGCCCTGCTTGTCATCACCAACGCTATCTGAAAATAGCGCCAATAATGCGACGTAGAAAAATGCCCCGCCAATGGATGATGGAATAAGCGCCAGCCACATAACCAGCGTATTAGGAATTAGCAATAATAATATGCCGCCCATCGTAGCCAATATGCCATAAAAAACTAGCTGACTATTGCTTAAATACTTTGTGGCAATACGAATTAGTAATAATAATGAGATCGCAAAAATCAACCCCATCCAGGACATGGTGTAGGCAATATATAGCGCATCATAATTATAGGTGCGCATTAAATAGAGTGGCAAAAACTGAAAAAACAGGGCCCAACCAGCTTCAGCCAACAAGTAAACTATCGCCAAACGTCGTACATGCTTATTGGTAAAAGCCGAAATGAAAATATCAACACCTCGAGTTAAACGTAGGCGCTGTATTGCTTTCGGGAAAAACGTCTCACGAAAAGTAAAACACAGAGCTAATCCATTTACAAAAGCCAATATAGCCGCCGACCAAAATGGCAAGGCATACCCAAAGTTTTTGATAAAACTAGGTGTAACCAAAACCCCAGCCAACAAAGGTCCAAGAGTAAAGCCGACACAAGAGGCAAAAGTAATCAGACTCAAATTTATTGTTTTACTTGCTGGAGAGCTAATATCAACAATGGCTGCGCTCGCCATTGAAACACTACCAGACATAAAGCCAGCAATAACTCTACCGAAAATTAGTAGCACGACGCTATCTGCATTAACCCCAAACGCAGAAACCATCAAACCAAAAGCTGTACCAAACAAGCAGAGCAACAAAACTCTCTTTCTACCCAGATGGTCAGAGAGATCACCCAAAAATGGCGCGCCGAAAAACATCGCCACACAAAAACTAGCTAAAGTTAAGCCGTACAAAAAGTCGCGCATACCCAAACCCAATGAAGCGGCAACAAGCGCGGAATGTCGACTAATAAATAGTGGCCCTAAAAGCGGCATCACTAAACCAATCCCCATAGAATCAATAATCAATACTAAAAACAACGAGGCGTAGGTAGCAATTTTTTGTTGTGTGGAAAATTCTGTTTGCATAATAGCGTGGATATTACACAATTAATCTTAGTAGATCTACGAGATTGACTGACGTTGGTTATAAGGATATAAAAAAACAGCAAAAAAATCACAACTTCTCTGCCGCATCCTTATCAAGAAAATAAACCAACTGCCCATCACGAGGAACAATATGCGCCGCCGGTAACTGCATATTACGGTCCTGAAGAACCTTTTTTAAAACTCCAGATTTATCAGTGCCTGTGGCTAGAAAGAAAATATCGCGAGCATTATTCAATACGGATAATGCCAAGGTAATACGTTCATGCTGTGCTTTTGAATTGGCCGTAACTTGCACTAAAACTTCATCATTAGCAATAAGCTCATCAACATTAAACAGAGAGGCTGTGTGACCGTCCGGACCCATACCCAAAATAACTAAATCGAAACGCGGCAACTCATAATCAAAATGGTTATTCAACTGCTGTGCATATTCATGCGCAGCTAATTGTGCATCAGCACTTTCTGTTTTAATACGATGTACATTATCCTGAGGGATATTTACCCTTGAAATTAAATGCTCATTTAGCATTTTATAATTACTATCAGCATGATCAATCGGCACAAAACGCTCGTCAACCTGAAAAACATGTGTTCGCGACCAATCAAACTCAAGATTATCAGCTACTAGTTTCTGCAAAACAGGAATTGGCGTTCTGCCACCAGATAAGGCAATATCAAATCGATCACGCTCTTCTAATGCGGTATTTGCTTTTTGATACCACTCACGTACAACCATTTCGATTAAGTCATCAACACTATCGAAAACATAAATTAACTTTTCATGAACAATTACCTTATTTGCCATTTAAAACCATCTCGCTCTAACAATAAATCTGCCACACTCGGCCCCCAGCTACCAGCCTTATATTGTGGCAACTGATAATTGCGCCGGCGCTCCCAAACTTTAATAAGCGGATCAATAATTGACCACAGAATCTCAACTTCATCTGCACGTGTAAACAGCGTTAAATCACTACGCATAGCATCAATCAATAAACGTTCATACGCTGAAAGTGAAACCGTATGAAAAACATCCTGATAATTAAACTGCATCTTTTCAACATGCGGACGATTCTCAGGCCCAGGATATTTAACACTAAAACAAAGCTTAATCTCTTCAGTAGGCTGAATCGTTAAAATCAGTGCATTAGGCTTTAATCCAGCACACTCTTTGCCAAACAACTGCTGTGGCGGCTGCTTAAATTCAATAACAATCTCTGTTGCGCGCTGCGCCATCCGCTTACCAGTACGCACATAAAAAGGCACACCTTCCCAACGCCAATTATCAATATAAAATTTCCCAGCAAAATATGTTGGCACAGTGGAATCGCGTGCAATACCATGCTCACGTCGATAAGCAGGCACCTTTTTACCAGCGATCACTCCGCCGCTATACTGTGCAATCACGCTATTTTTAATGATCTCGGCCCTTGTCATTGGCCGCAAAGAACGCAGCAATTTCACCTTTTCGTCACGAATATAGTCAGCAGCAAACCCCACCGGCGGCTCCATCGCCACCAAAGAAATCAACTGCATAATATGGTTTTGAACAATATCACGCATAACGCCAGCCTGCTCATAAAACTGCGCGCGATTTTCGACACCCAATTGTTCTGCAACCGTAATTTGAACATTAGCAATATGCTCATGATTCCATAGTGGCTCAAAAATGGTATTAGCAAAACGTAAAAACAGAATATTTTGCACTGTCTCTTTACCAAGATAATGATCAATACGGTAAACCTGATGCTCATCAAACTCTTGTAAAATAAATGCATTCAAGCGCGCCGCACTTTTCTCATCCCTCCCAAAAGGTTTTTCCATAATAATTTTGGCATTCTTTTCCTGGCGACATAGGCTACGTTTCGCCAAACCTTTTATTATCTGCTCAGCACTCTTTGGTGATACAGCCAAATAGTAGAGTAAATTACGCTCTTTATCATTTTTAGCTAACAGTGTTGTCCGCTCACATAGCGCCTTATATGAATCAGCATTATTAATATCAACAACCTGATAATGCAAAAACCTTAAGAAGTCATTTAATTCCTGCGCAGTAAATTTAAAGTCCGCGAATTCGCGCAAAGCTTTCTTCATAAGCTTTCGATAAGCATCATCACTAAACTCACGCCGCCCGAGAGCTAAAATCGAAAATCTCTTAATAAGCTTTTGCTGAAACAGATGAAACAGTGAAGGAAGCAGTTTGCGCTGACTGAGATCACCACTACCACCAAAAATTAACAACGTAAATGGTTTTGCCAGGAAAGTATTTTTATTAGCTGCGCATTGCGCCACTACTCTTTACCTCTTTGCTTTAAAATGTGGCCACCAAATTTCTTTCTTAAAGCTGCAGTTAATTTTGCGCTAAATGACTCTACTTGCCGTGAATGAAATCTCTCAAAGATGGAGGCTGCGATTGTCGGCGCCGGGATATCCTCAGCAATAGCCTCAGCCAAGGTCCAACGCCCCTCACCCGAATCCTCAACATAACCCAAAACTGAATCCAGCTTCGGATCCTCATTTAAAGCGTCTTGCGCAAGCTCCAATAGCCAAGAACGAATAACCCCACCATGCTGCCAAAGTCCCGCTAATTTTCCCAAATCAACATCAAACTCTTTCTTCGCTTCAATAATTTCAAACCCTTCACCATATGCTTGCAACATTGCATACTCAATACCGTTATGCACCATCTTTACAAAATGTCCAGAGCCATGTGGACCAATATAATCATAACCATTCTCTGGGGCTAAATCGCGCAATAAGGGCTCGATAAAATCATAAACATCTTTGCTGCCACCGGCCATTAAACAATAACCTTTTTTCAAACCCCAAATACCACCGCTAGTACCCACATCTACAAACTGAATATTACACGCCTTTAACTCTTCAGCTCGACGTATAGAATCACGATAATAGGAGTTCCCCCCATCAATAATAATATCTTCTTCATCCAATAATTGCCCTAGTTTAGCAAGCGTATTTTCAGTTGGCTCGCCGACTGGCACCATAACCCAAATCACCCGTGGCCGCTCTAGATCCGCAACCAACTCTTCCAGAGAATTCACACCACGAGCCCCTTGTGCTTTTGCTGCATCCACCGACTCGGCATGCGGCGCATAAGCTACCACCTCATGATTATGCTGCACTAAGCGCGTCACCATATTCAAACCCATCTTTCCTAAGCCAATAAAGCCTATTTTCATAATCCCCCCAAATCAGCGCCACCCGAGCAAAGCGCATCCTTATTTAACTCAATTAAGTTTTTTATTTTCTTCGCATAAATATGATTGTCAGGAAAATCTTTAATCTTAGGAGCCAAATCGCAAAACGCATTTTTCTTATCCTGCGCATAATTAGTTGCTGTTGTAACGGTAATGCCGCCAACCGCTTTCTTTGAGTTAGGCAAACAAGCATGATTCACGGAATCCCAAGCACACTCATGAACCTTATAAGAAATGACTTTTTTATTACCAGTAATCGATGTCGAATCAGTTGTCGCAAAAATCTTCTCAGCTTTGTGAATAATACCGACGTCAATTGACACATCACTCGCGTAAGCGGAAAAAACGAACATAGAAATAAAGAACACCAACCCAAACCGAAGATATAAACGTCCCATAAAAATCCCTCCTTTTAAGGGATAAATATATCATATTTATGCGCCACCTGCATTACGAGACTACGCAAAACTTCACAAGTTAGCAGATGTCTCCTCTATCTCAGCTTTGGGCTTTGAGAACGCCATAATAACCCCGCCTAGCATAATACAAAGCGCCCCAATAACCGCGTAGATATCCGGCAACTTATGGTAAAACGCCCAGTCATAAACACCTGAAACGAAAATAACCAAATACATAAATGGCGCTAGACTCGCTACTTACGCGACCTTTTTATAAGCTTTGATCTTTAACACTTGATTGGTAATACCCAAAAAACCAATGCTCAATAGAGACACCCAAAGCCAAGCTTGACTAAACACATCACCTAACTGCGCAAAAGAGATATGCGACGCGAAAAAAAACAACACAGCGCCTGCAAGAAAACTAGACCAAATATAAACTGCGGCTGTCACCGCATACTCATCTTCTTTCTTAACAAGACTCGACTATTCTGCACGCCATTGCATAATAGTCACGACTTTCCTGCATTCCACTGCAGTTTAGTCGGAACACAAACATCCTACCCCTTCCTACAAACCCTTAAGAGTTCTAATCCAATGAAGCTTAAAATAACGGCTAAGAAAACTATCGATAGCGCCTGCAAACTTAAAGGACTAAAGCGAAATAGTTGACCAAGAAATGGCACATACAATACAGCTCCTAAAAATGCGGTAGCTCCACCACAAATCCACCATAACGCCTTATTTGGTGAACGTAGCATTGCTAAAGCACCTTTTGTGCGCGAGCGATTAGTCAAAATCAATACTAAATTTGTCAGAACTAGCGTGGCAAAAACCAGGGTACGCACTTGCTCAGTAGAGTAACCCAGATGACGTGCAATAATATATACGGCAAGAACAAAAACCAACACCACTAAACCCTGCACAATTCCAAGCCCAATAATTTTTCTACCAAAGATCGAGTCATTCTGTTTACGTGGCGGCCGCGACATTATGCCAACCTCTTCTTTTTCAGCCTCGAAAATAATTGAACAAGCTGGATCAATAATTAATTCTAAAAATACAATTTGCACCGGCAATAATACTAACGGCAGCTTTAACAACACCGGTATTAAGGCCATACCAATAATTGGCATATGCACCGCAAAAGTATAGATAATAGCCTTACGGATATTATCAAAAATTCTTCTACCCATACGGACAGCTTGCACCATCGATGAGAAGTCATCATGCAATAAAACTAACGACGCTGATTCACGCGCTACATCTGTTCCACGCTCGCCCATAGCGATACCAATATGAGCAGCTTTTAATGCCGGCGCGTCATTAACACCATCGCCAGTCATTGCAACAACTTCGCCATTTGCTTTTAATGCTTGAATGATGCGCATTTTTTGTTCTGGTATAATCCGCGCAAAAATATTTACTTTTTTAATGCGCTCACGCAGTTGCAAATCATCAATGCGACGCAATTCATCCCCTGTAATAACCTCATCAACATTTGTAAGGCCAACCTCTTTGGCAATTTTACGTGCCGTAATCGGATAATCGCCGGTGATCATAATCACCCGAATCCCAGCTTGGCGACACTCAGCCATTGCCGCCGGCACCTCTGTACGCACCGGATCCTCAAGTCCAACTAAACCAATAAACTCAAAAGCAAAGTCATGCTGCTCACCCGGCAAATGCCCCTTATTAAATTTCGCCTTTGCAACACCCAATACTCGCAAGCCTTCACCGGCCAAAACCTCAACGCGCTTAGCCAGCAACTCTTGCGCCGCCTTATCTAAATGACACAAATCAGCAATTGCCTCTGGCGCGCCTTTGGCTGCAATCTCATAACTATTTTTATCTGGCGCCTGCCATACGTGCGAAATTGCCAGCAACTCTTTTGATAATGGATACTCTTGAATCAACTGCCAATCATTATGCAAATGCTCAGTATTAGCTAAGTATTTTTCGCCCAATACTTTAATAGCTTTTTCCATAGGATCAAAAGGATCACACTGACTAGCCAAAATACTAAACTCAACAAGCTCATGAAAGCTCTCTGGAATTAACTCATTATTTTTCTGCAGATCAAAGAAATCATCACCAACCGCGAGTTTATGCACACTCATTTTATTTAGCGTTAATGTGCCGGTTTTATCAACACACAAAACCGTCGCTGCCCCTAGGGTTTCGACACTTGCAACCTGTCGCGTTAATACATTATGCTTAGCAATACGCCACGCTCCTAACGCCAAAAACACCGTTAAAATAACCGGAATCTCTTCGGGAAGAATTGACATAGCTAAAGCAATACCAGCTAATAATCCATGCAGAACATCACCACGTGTCGCGGCATAATAGATCACGACAAATAGACAAA
>JAGLTR010000076.1 GCA_023135155.1 Gammaproteobacteria bacterium | reverse complement strand
AGCAACACGCACATATTTGCGTAAGAACCCCTACCTCAGCATTTTATTTCTCTGCATCATTGATCCGACACTCGCGACCAGCTATGAGCTACTTGCTGGTTTATTAAAAAAACCGCTGCCTGGTTTTAACTATACCGGAAGAATAACTGAAACAAGCACACTGGCTGTCGGTGCTATTGCTGCATTTATTTCTAACAACCCTGAAGCGATTTTAGTCAGCAGCGGTAGTAGCACAATAATTACCTTTCTATTAATGGTCTTAACCCATGGCATCCGCAATGAAGCGACGGAAAAAACATTCCGTGGCACTACAAAAAGAACAACCTCACCAACAACCAACACTGAAACTCAAGGCTCATCATATAACACAATTTCAAACTCTCTACTCAAAATCATGCAAACCGCTGAAGCCTCAAGTCAATTAGCCGCTTTTATGGCCACAGTGAAATTACTAATACATTATTGCGATCTCAACAAACTTCCCATAATAATAGCCGGCCAACTTTGGCTGACCAACACTCTTTTCACTCATGGGCTTTTTTCCAAAAGTCCACAACAACACATAATCGATGACGAAGAAGCAAATCTTCCGGCTACTCCTCAACCAAGCGGTAATGAAGGAGCAGCTCTTCTAACGACTACTCCACCAAGTTATGAAACACCTGAGAGAACCCAACCGCAGCGTAAACTAACGTTTACCGGCGCTGTGGGATCTTATATTCCACCATGGCTCAAAAAGTGGCCACCAGCCCAGCGAGGACACAATTTTGGTCCCGCGAGAAAACATGACGCCTCATTCAGTAGCCCACTCACCGAGAGACAAACAAGCATACCGACATCTGCAACTATGCCTCCTGCCTCCATATTGGCACCACCTGAAGAAAAACAAATTGCTTCCGATAAAAGTATCGCTAGCGACAACGAAGAAAATCACGTGCAAATACTTTTGCTCGAAAAATGGCATGAGCATTTACCACAGAACCTAATTGCAGATTTAGAAGAAAACATGCTGGAAGAAACTATCGCAGAAAATGTTGGTGCCATGCTAGATGAACAAGGGAAATTAATAGCCAACATAGAAACACCATTTAAATGCGTCAATGGTACGTCACTACCAAGCGACATACTTAAATCAGTAGTAACACATATTCGGATAGAGCACACCTTTTGCACCATAGACGAGAACTACAAACGCTCCAAGCAAATAATGCTGCAAATGAAAATCGTTTATGATAGAGATCATCAATACATTTTAGCATTACCACTGAATGAACAATTTAAGTTACAAACAAATTGCATCGAAACCATGCGACTACAATCATTTGAGATATATTCAGAATTATCATTAAAACAACAGATCACAGTTGAACTAAATAGACTTCTAGCCAACGAAGACAGCATAAATGCCGCACTAACAAACAACACAATATCCTTACAAGAGTTATGCCAAATATATAAACAAAGATGCTCGCATGCATATACACAGGCACTATCCCTGCAACAAGACAATGATGGCAGATTAAACATCCTGAAATTAGGAGAGCAAATAAAAGCCGGCATAACTAAAATAATAAACTCCGAAGAATTTAAATCATCTCCCGCCGGACAAATCAACGAAGTCCCAAAAACATACGATTCTTACGCAAACGCTTTAAGCGATGCCGAAAAATATCTGGAATTAGCAACACAAATACTAAAGCAACTGGAAGATAATAAGCAACAACACCAAGAACCATCCCAATTGACAATAATGCGCAACGTAACACTCCATAGCCCTCTAAGAGCACACACTGTTGTTTATAACTACAACCCAAACACTAAAGAACTTACAAGAAACAACCAAAATGAAAGCTCTATCAATCAAGAGTCCGGCGATACACCTTTGCCCCAATCAATATAACTACAACCATAAAAATCAACATTGGCCACATATGAATCCAAACTTGCGGGAAAGTATTACCCTTTAGCATAATCCCGCGCACGATACGGATAAAATGCGTTAACGGCAAAACATTACCAACATATTGCGCCCATTGCGGCATACCACGAAATGGGAACATAAATCCTGATAATAAAATTGAAGGCAGAAAGAAAAAGAACGTCATCTGCACAGCTTGCAATTGATTCTTTGCTAAACTTGAAAAACTAATACCAACGGCCAAGTTCGCAGCAATAAACGGCAGCGACGCCAGAGCCAAAACAAACATATTCCCGAACATCGGCACATTAAATAAAATAAATGCCGCAATTAAAATTAGCGCCGCTTGAACATAACCGACAACAATATAAGGTACAATTTTCCCGACCATCACCTCTAATGGTTTAGCAGGCGTCGCCAACAGACTCTCCATGGTACCAACTTCACGCTCACGAGTGAGCGCAAGCCCCGTAACCATCACCATTGTCATCGTTAAAACAACGCCAAGCAAACCTGGCACAATATTATACTCCGTAATTTCTTCAGGATTATATTTTGCGTGCGTTATCATCTCCACCGGGGTATTCGTCGATCGCAACTTACGCAGATTTCCAACCAATAATGGATTAAATATTTTCTGCGATAGAACCGGAATAGCCTTCAACGCACTCGATGCTGCAATAGGGTCTGTAGCATCAGCATCAACATCAATTTGTGGACGATCACCGCGAATTAATTTACGCGTAAAATTCGCAGGAATACTTACTACAAACTGCACCTGACCTGTAGCTAATAAATCCTCCGCCTCTTTCTCGGTTTTCGCTTCACGGGTGATAGTAAAATATTGAGTGTTTTTTAACCCAGCAATAAAGGCGCGCGTATAAGGACTATGATCAGCTGAAATAATCGCTGTGGGCAGATGTTTTGGATTTGTATTAATCGCATAGCCGAAAAGTATTAACTGCATTAAAGGGATGACAACCAAAATACCAAACGTCAACGGGTCACGACGCATTTGAATAAACTCTTTCAGCATTACTGCCCATAAACGAAATACTGAAAAGAATTTCATGGCTGCTCCTCGAAATCTTTATCACTGCTGCATAAACTAATAAACACATCCTCTAGATCAGGAACTATTTCGTGCCAACTCCAGGGGGCAACCTGATATTTCTTAACGCCCCGCAAGAGAGCTTCTTTATCCTTACTGGAAACATGCAAACGCCCACCAAAACGCGCTACCTGCTCAATTCCAACCTCCGATTGTAACCGCTCAGCTAAATCCGCCAAATCACCAGAGCCAGTCACAACCCATGTAAATAAACCAGAACCGACAACAATTTCATCTGCGCTACCCTTGGCCACAATTTGACCATTAAAAATATAGGCTAACTTACTGCAACGTTCCGCTTCATCCATATAATGCGTGCTCACTAAAGTCGTAATGCCTTTTTGTGATAATTTCTGGATGTGCGCCCAGAACTCACGCCGTGCTTTAGGATCAACGCCAGCAGTTGGCTCATCTAATAATAATAATTTCGGATCATGAATTAATGCCGCAGATAACGCTAAACGCTGTTTCCAGCCACCAGATAATTCACCTGCTAATTGTTTTTGACGGTCCACCAAACCCAACTCTTCAATGCTTTGCAAAACCCGCTCACGACGATTATCAATTTCATAAAGACGCGCCACAAAATCCAAGTTCTCATAAATGCTAAGATCTTTATAGAGACTAAAGGCCTGGGTCATATAACCCACCTGCTTTTTAATCTCATATGATTGCGTTAAAACATTGAACCCCAGACACGTACCTTCAGCCGCATCGGGAGTCAACAAACCACAGAGCATACGAATAGAAGTAGTTTTACCGGCACCATTAGGACCTAGGAATCCAAAAATATCACCTTTTTTTACCTGCAAAGAGATGCCATTCACAGCCGGTTTACCAGCAAAACTTTTGCTTAACCCCGTGACATCTATAATTAATTCTTCTTCCATAATTTCACTGTTCACAAAGTAACATCAATTGGCTGACCAACGTGTAATTTAATTGCTGTATTATTATCAGTCCTTGCCTCAACGCGATAAACCAACTTAGCTCGCGATTCGCGTGAATATATTACTGGTGGTGTATATTCAGCTTCAGCAGAAATATAACTAATTGTTGCTGAATAAATCTGACCACAACCATCACAAGTGAAGCTTATTTTTTGCCCAACTTTTACATGCCCTAAAACCGGTTCTGGGACAAAAAATATTAATTTAATATTGGCTGGCGCTAACACCGAAACTACTGGCTGACCAGCATTAACATATTCACCGACACGATAATAGGTATCAAAAACTTGGCCTGTCACCGAAGAAGAAACTCTTTTTTGTGCTAACGACCATTGTGCTTTTGTTACATCCGCTTTCGCAGCCTCAACTGTAGCTTGTTGCGCTTTAATTTGATTATCGCGCGCGCCTAATTTTGCTTCTGCTAAATTCGCGTCAATCTCGCTGATTTTTTTTACATCACGCTGATATGCGGACAGAGCCGTATCAACACTTGCTTTATCTATCGCGCCCGTTTTATATAAATGCTGATAACGCGTAAGGGTTTTCTTATCCAAAACAAGTTGTGCCACTACTTGCTCACGCTGCGCAACCAAACCATCAATAACTTCTTGCCGCTTACCCTTGGTATAATCAATTAATGTCTGCCGAGCTTGAGCTAAATTATCGCTCGCCTGCTTTAACTGCGAAGCTTCCGGCTCAGGATCTAAAACATAAGCAAGCTGACCGACCTTAACTTGGGCGCCACGCGTCACTAACAATTGCTGCAACTGTCCGCCTAAAGGAGAAGAGAGATAGGTATACTTACCCTCGACATAACCTTGTAACTGTTTATGGTTATTCGATGAACACCCTACGAGAGACAACAACAAACAAGCCCCAAAGATGATTTTTCTCATGCCATCATATCCTTTGCATTTGTGAGTAGGACCAAAAGGGAAATTATACTATTATTCGTTGCCGACAGCTAACGCACAAGCAGTATCAACAGCCAAACAAAAGCAATAAGAATTAAGGCCAAGATTCCCAGCGTATAGACACTCTTACCCATATTCTCACGTGAAAAAGCGCCTGGATTACCTTTAACCTGGCGAAAAATTAACCAGCCGATAAATACAACCAATAATGCGAAAAACAGTTGTGACCACATAGCTAATACCCCCTTATTAAAACGGCAACGACAACCCAGAATCAACAGCCAAAAGCTGTATGCGAAATTGTTCTTTTATCCGCTCAAGCGCCTCTTTAGTAAACCCTTCAAAACGTAACAAAATGTTCGGCGTCGTATTCGATGGCCGCACTAAACCAAAACCATCCGCAAAATCCACGCGCAAACCATCAATCGTACTAACTTCACCATCTGCAAATTGCGCTTTAGCATGCGCAATAAACTTCTGCATAAATTGGTATTTCACCTCATCCCCCATCGGCAAATGCAACTCCGGCGTATTCACGCTATTAGGAATTGCCGCGAAAACCTCCGAAACTTTGCGATCATCAGCAGAGATAATTCTTAATAATTGCGCACCAGAATAGATGCCATCGTCCAATCCCGGCCAACCATTAAACACCGTATGACCACTTAACTCCCCTCCTAATGGCGCATTCGTCTCTTTTATGCGGGCTTTCAGTAAAGCGTGTCCTGTACGCACCATTTCGGGCTCCCCTCCAGCCTCTTTAATCGCAACCGGCAATCTCTTCGTACACTTCACATCAAAAAGAATTTTCTCCCCTTGGTGCTGCGGCAAAATATCGCGTGCAAATAAAATCAGCACACGATCCGGCCAAATAATTTCGCCTGTATCGGTAACCATACCTAAACGATCAGCATCACCATCAAACGCCAAACCGATATCTGCGTTATTAGCCTTTACCTCTTTAATTAAATCTTCTAAGTTTTTTGCAATTAACGGATCTGGATGATGATTAGGGAAATTACCATCAACATCACAAAAAAGTTCGACAACCTCACACCCTAAATCTCGGAACAGTTGTGGCGCAACTTTGCCACCAACACCATTACCGCAATCAATCACAATTTTTAGCGGTTTTTGCAGCTCGGTACGCGCCAATATATCTTGCGCATAGCGCTCTAAAATATCAACAAACTCTTCACCACCTGCGCCTTGGTGAAATTTTTCATCTTGAATTCTTTTATAAAAATCCTGGATTGCGCCCTCGCAAATTGTCACTCCGTCGAGCACTGTTTTAATGCCATTAAAATTCGGCGGGTTATGACTACCCGTCAGCATAATTCCCGAATGAGCTTCCAATACATTAGTCGCATAATATAAGCTCGGCGTAGTCACCTCACCTAAATTAATTACATCCATGCCGCTAACACGCAATCCTGCTGATAATGCCTTTAATAATTCAGGACCAGACAAGCGCCCATCACGTCCAATAATTATTTTTTTCTGCCCACGATCCTGGGCTTCACTACCAATCGCTAATCCCAATGTATAAATTGAATCAGGCGTGAAATCTTCGCCAACCACACCGCGAATATCATAAGTACGAAAGCTAAGAGGCGACATACCTTTATAGATTTTATAATCAGACATAATTATTTCCTTCCTGAAGAACCAAAACCACCAGCACCACGCTCGCTCGCTTGAAACTCATCAACAACTTCAAACTGCGCCTTTATTACTGGCACAACCACCAATTGGGCAATACGGTCACCCGGCTCAATAATAAAATTCTGGCCCCCGCGATTCCAGCATGAAACTTTAATCGGACCCTGATAATCAGAATCGATCAATCCGACGAGATTACCTAACACGATACCGTGCTTATGCCCCAATCCCGAACGTGGAATAATCACAGCCGCCATATGCGGATCATCCATATGGATCGCAATACCGGTAGATATCAACTCCACCTCGCCTGGAGCAATCTCTAATGGCACATCTAAACAGGCCCTTAAATCCAAACCAGCAGAACCATCGGTAGCATACGCAGGCAATGCGAAATCACCACCAACACGAGCATCTAAAACCTTTAATTGAATATTTTTATGCACAATCAATACCTTATGTTAAATACAAGCAACTCGACCAAACAAATATGAGAGCATCATCTTATTGAACAATGAACAAATGTTCAACAAATGCCGACAAGCAATACAGTATTTTTTACTGTATTGCGTACAATATTTGCTCTGCGTTACAGTATTCACATGAACATTAAACAATGGCCTAGCGATGAGCGACCGCGTGAAAAGTTTTTAACGAAGGGGGCAGATGCCTTATCTGAAGCTGAGTTATTAGCGATTCTATTACGCACTGGGAAAAAAGGTAAAACAGCAATCGCTGTCGCGCGCGAACTATTAATCTCTTTCCAGGGATTGAACAATTTATTAACAGCTAACATTAAACAAATAATACGGCATCCCGGCATGGGCATAGTAAAAGCCATTCAATTAAAAGCCGCTGTCGAGTTAACAAAAAGACAGTTGCATTTCAGCATTCAAAATAAAGATGTTTTGGAAAATTATGAGGCAACAAAAACTTATTTAACAACGCGCTTACAACACCGACAACAGGAAATTTTTGCCTGTATATTTCTCGACAACCGCAATCAAATAATCTGTTATGAAGAGTTATTCTTCGGCACAGTAAATTATTCAACAATCCATCCAAGAGAAATAATTAAGCGCGCTTTGCAACATAACGCCGCTGCAGTTATTTTTGCTCACAACCATCCGTCTGGTTATGCGGCTCCAAGCGATGCTGACTTAAAAGTAACCAAGCAATTAATTACCGCGCTGGAATTAGTCGATGTGCGCGTTTTAGACCACCTCATAGTTGGCGCGAATGCAGTTATATCTATTATGGATATGCAATGCGGTACTAATACTTGACGGGCACGTCTCCCGAGGGATACAATATGATCACATTACTCACAAAGTATGAAATTCGTTATTACATAACGCAAACCGGCAAAACGCCATTTATCACCTGGCTCAAAAATCTAAAAAACAGCCTAGTAAAACATCGTTTGCAGGAACGCTTAGACCGAGTAGCAATGGGAAACTTTGGCGATCATAAATCATTGAGTGGTGGAATATACGAACTACGATGCAACTTTGAAAATGGCATCAGAATGTACTATGGAATAGACAAGCAAAATGTAATATTGCTCTTGTGTGGCGGAAATAAATCTAGTCAACAGCGCGACATACAACAAGCCATTACCTACTGGCAAGATTATTGCGGAGAAAAAAATGAACAGAAGCGGTAGCTATCAAGAATATTTAATTGAATCTCTAAAAGACCCAAAAGAGGCCGCCGGATACCTCGATGCCGCCCTGGAGGGAGGCGATATTTCAGTATTTCTATTAGCCTTACAAAATGTTGTCCAAGCTCAAGGAGGCGTAACAACGCTTGCAAAAAAAACTCAAAAAAGCCGCACCAGTTTATATAAAGCCTTATCAAAAACCGGCAACCCATATTTAACTAGCACCAACCAGATTCTCTCCGCTATGGATATGCGCTTAACAATAAGTCCAAAGAAATTAATAAAACAGCGCAAAAAATCGCCTAAACGAGCAGCCGCTTCCCAATGAACACAGCCAGTCTGTTGCAAGCATTACAGGACTGTCCCATTAAAAATATTGTCAAATAAAAACAAATGGTTGCATCATCCTGCGGTCAAGCCGCGGGCATATCATTACCCACAAGTCCCATAAACTTCTGCAAAGGCTTCTTTAGCTCTAAGATGCTCCTGCATATTTCGGTAAGCGCTAATTTACCCCCACCT
>JAGLTR010000075.1 GCA_023135155.1 Gammaproteobacteria bacterium | reverse complement strand
AGTTGGAAATTATGTTGCGTTTGGAGCCTTTAGGCTCGGAAGAGGCGGTGCCTTTTGCGGAGAATGGTGGTGCTGATGATTGGTTAAACAATGATAGCGCGCAATTGCTCGGTGCAGATGAAGCTCCAAACGAGACGCCTGATTTAAATGCAACCATTAGTGAGTTGATGCATACGAATGCGGGTAGGGCGCTTAAGTGTTCTGCTTTGCAACTGCGTTCTAGTGCTGATGGATTTTTAGTGTTGACTGACAATGGCGAGATACCTTTGGTTGATGGGGATATTATTTGTCTTCCTGGTGTTAATTTGCGTGCGAATTTGGTGCAAGAACATATTGTGCCAGCTGACGAGCCACAACAAGCTTTTCAGGCGCCGGATGCTGATCCTGATGATGATATTTGGGCAAATCCTATGCCGAATGCCAATAATAGCTTTGCTAATCCTTTTGTTTCGCAGCCTGATGATCCATTTAAGCAGCAGTCGCAGCAGCCAGTAATGCCACAGTTCACACAGCAGCCAGTGCAACAAGATCCCTTAGATTTTCTTTATGGTGGGGATACGCGACAGACTCAACCAACATCGCAATTTGATTTTCGTGATCAATATGCAGCGCCGCAACTATCCGGACCAGATCCGTTATTGGTTGATAATAATGCGCAAAATTATGATGAAGGTTTGAATATTAATACGCGTGCGCAATATAGCCATGGAGCTGCGCCAAATGATTTTGTAAAGCCAGCGCAGCGATCGCCACAAGCGCGACAACAGGCTTCCGAAGAATCAGCTCCACAAATGGCAAGTGCTGAGCAAGATGAAGGAAATGTTTTGCATGAGCTAGGAATTGATCCGGCTGGTTCGACGATTATTAATAAACAGTATACCGGTGGTAAGAGTTCGTTTTTAGAGCAGTCGCCGATGGATATGTTGGATGAGTTTCTTGAGGATGATGATCCGCGTTATATGGCGCAACCTGAGGCGCCATATTATGAGCCGCAAACTTCGCAGCCCGTGCGTGGGCGTGATGTTTTGCGATCGGAGCAGGTGGGTGAGCGTGCGTCTGGATTTTCGGGTTTGGCTCAAAAAGCGAAACGTGCTGTGTGGGCTTTTAAGGAGAACGAATAGGGAGACGCGATAAATCGCGTCTCTACGTGGCGCGGGAATGGTTTGTTTGGATGACGAATGTTTGAAAATATGGGGATAAAATTATGACGAAAGAAAATATTATAAATTGGGATGGCACTAAAAGAGTCTTGCCTTTGCTTATGTTATCAGTGTTGTTTTGTTTGCTACTTTTATTGAGTGGCTGTGCAAGCATGCAGCCTGATGGAAAAACTGTGCAGATTAACACTTATGCTGCGCACTATTTAAATCCGGATATTAACGGGCGCTCGTCACCAGTGGTTGTAACATTTTTTCAGTTAAAAAATGGTTATAGTTTTTCGCAGGCTGATTATCAAACACTGTCCAATAATAGCTCTAAAGCATTGGGTGGGGATCTATTGGATCAAACTACTGTTGAGATTCGTCCTGGAACTGGCAAAACAATTCCGCTTACGGTTTCTAATAATGCTAACTATATCGGCATTATGGCCGCTTATCGCAATATTAATAACGGCATCTGGCATAAGGCAATTAAATTAGCAAAGGCGCCAGGCAGTCAAACTGTTATTAATCTTAATTTACAGTCGCAAGGTATTACGACGCAAACCGGAAAAGCACAAAGTATGTGGCACTGGTTTAAGAAATAACTAGCTTAGGAAGATATTATGGGTATTGAAAATAAAGTAATCTGGCATGAAGGACTGTTTTTGCAGCCGCAACATCTGCAGCAGCAAGATCGTCACTTTGAGTATTTGTTAAATTATCGTAGTCGAGCCGCTAGTAATAACTTGTGGGGTTTTCAGGAGTTAACGTTAGATAAAGAGTTGTTAGCTATCGGTAAGTTGGGAATTTTATCTGCAATTGGAATCTTTGCTGATGGTACTACGTTTAATATGCCGCGTAATGATAATGTACCGGCGCCATTTGTTATTCCTGAGGGTCTAAATAACACGATTTTATATTTGGCTGTGTCGTTGCGTCAGAGTAGTACTGCCGAGGCGGGTTCAGAAAAATCGAATGAACCATATCGCTATGATGTAGTGCCCACTGAGATTAAAGATGCGATTGCTGATTCGAATGAGGTGACAGAGGTGCCGCTGGGGTCTTTGGCTTGTCGTATTTTAACTGAACATGACGATTTAAGTGGATACGCCTGTTTACCAATTGCGCGCATTAAAGAGGTGCGTAGTAATAATCAAATTAGTTTTGATAATACATTTATTACTTCATGGATTGATGTGCATCAAGAGCCATCGCTAGAAAAATTAATCGAACAGGTACATGTGTTGCTCAATAGTCGTGCGGAAATGTTGGCAGGACGTTTATCTGATACACAGCAAGCTGGTTCGTCTGATATTGTTGATTTGATTTTATTGCAGCTTTCGAATCGTTATGAGCTGATTTTTCATTATTTTGCGAATAAAAAACCGCTGCATCCTGAGTTGTTGTATTTTACGTTAATTCAATTAATGGCTGAAATGGCGACCTTTACAAATAATAAGCGTCGGCCGATTGAGCCACCTGTTTATCATCACGAGGATCTGTTTAATACGTTTAAGCCGGTTATTGCAGAAGTTCGCCATGCATTAAGTACCGTGCTTGAGCAAAATGCTACGCAGATACAGCTCGAATCACGCGGGCATGGTCTTTGGGTTGGGCAGATAAATGATAAGGATATGTTGAAAAGCTGTAGTTTTGTTTTGGCAGCTTATGCGGATATTCCTTTGGAGAATTTACGCACATCATTCCCGGCTCAGGTAAAAATTGGTCCGGTTGAACAGATTAAAACATTGGTTAGTCGCGCTCTTCCAGGTGTGGCGATTCAAGCAGTTGCAGTTGCGCCACGGCAAATTCCTTATCACGCCAACTTTTGCTATTTCGCATTGAACACGAGCTCGGAACTGTGGCACAACTTAGAAAAATCGGGCGGTATTGCGTTGCATATTGGCAGCAATATACCGGGTATTAAATTAGAGCTTTGGGCAATAAAAGGGTAATTATTATGTACGATGAGCGTGGACAGATCTCACCAATGGTGCCAGCGCAATATCCACCGCAGGGTGGCGGACAGTATCTAGCGCCGGCGCAACCCTACTATGGTTATCAGCAGGCTCCGCATCAGCCTAACGCAAACCCTGCGCAGCACCCTGGTCAACAAGTGGGCGTAAACAATGATAATCAGTTAGTTAAATTTGCGATGCCGCTGATTACTTTAATTACACAGATTCGGCACACGATTGACCATCCAAATGTACCAGCGCTGCGGGCTCAAATTGTGGAAGAGGTGAAAAACTTTGAGCGTAAATTAACGAATATTAATTACCCGGTACGCATTATTGTTGCCGCTCGCTATTGCTTGTGTACGGCTGTTGATGAGGCAGTGTTAGGGCGTGATTGGGGTACAAATAGTGCGTGGGTCCAGGGTAGTTTGTTGAGTGTCTTTCATAAAGAGACCTGGGGCGGCGAGCGGTTTTATGTGATTTTAGAGGATATGTTGCGCGATATTCGCCGTAATATTGATTTTATTGAGTTGATATATTTTCTTTTAAGTCTTGGCTTTGAAGGTAAGTTTTTCGGGGGACAAAATCGTGCGGCGCGTGAAGAGATTCGTAATCGTATTTTTTACCATATTCGTCATGCGCGCACTAAACCAGAACGCAACTTGTCGCCACGCTGGAAGAATATCAAGATGCCGCGTTCTTCAAGTGAGAAGAAAACAAAGTTAAAGCGTGTCGGAATCTATACTGGCATAACCTTGCTAATTCTGGCCTCAATATTTAATTATATGGTCTATCACAAGGCAGACCCGGTATTGAATCGTTTGAATTCTTTGGCGCAAGTTTCACCTATTACTGTGTTTAGTCAGGTGATTGAGCGTCCTATAGTAATGCGTAATAACGACTGAGGATAGAGAGATGTATAATCCATTGCAGTTAATTAATAAAATTCCAGGAAAGGTTAGAGCTAATATTGTTTTAATGTTGGTTATTTTCTTTATCGTTTGGTTCGTTTTACCTAAAGTGCAAATCGGTAAGAGTTTCCCATTTCTTAGTATCGGTGCGCGTCTTATTGTTTTGGGGCTTATTATTTTAGGGTTTGCGATTAAGCTTAGTTCGGGATTCTTTTTGCAGCACAAAGATAAAGCTATTGCAGTTATTGTTGATAACCTGAAGCGTTTTTGGCAGATGCTGCGTACTGGTAGTCTTGCTGCCTGGCGTTATAGCCGTGAGAGCGCGATTGATCTAAAAGACAGAGTTAAACAGGATCATAAAAAACGTCGTCTACGTCGTCTACCATGGTATTTGGTGCTAGGTGCGCCTCAGGCCGGGAAGAAATATGTAATTCGCAACAGCGGTATGTATTTTGTAAAACCTGATTATTTGGGTGAAGAGGCGGTAAATTATATTAACCAGTTTCCTGATTTTGATTGGTGGTTTTCGCAACAGGCAGTAATGGTTGACGCGATGAGTTATAACCATGATGTTGATGTCGCGGGTTGGAAAAAATTCATTCGTTTATTGAAGCGTGAGCGTAAGAATAAACCGCTAAATGGCATTGTGTTGACTTTTAGCATGACTGATTTATTGCTTTATAGTAATAAGCAGCGTACTGACTTTCTGCAGAATATTGCGACCTATATTCGCGAAGTGCATGATGTGTTTAAGTCGCAGATTCCAGTATATATTGTTTTTAATAAGTGTGATTTGATCGATGGCTTTATGGAGTTTTTTGATACTTTAAGTAAAGAGGAGCTAAGCCAGGTTTGGGGCATGACGCTACCTATAGAAGATTGTAATGATATGTCAGCAGTGCAAGGATTTTTTATTAAAGAGTATAACGGGTTGATTGAGCAGTTGCGCAAGCGGGTTATGTGGGCGCTTGATGCTGAGCGTTCGATTCGTGGTCGTGAATTGATTAATGCTTTTCCGCAACAGATGCAGCTATTTAGGCGTCCTATTGAAAACTTTATTGTTGAGCTATTTGGCGCGGTACGTTATCGCAAGGCATTACAACTACGTGGTATTTATTTTACTAGTTGTGTGCAAGGCGAAGGTAATACGCAGGACTTTTTGTTACAGGCGATGTCGAAGAAGTTTATGCTGGTGCCGCCACGCTTCGAACGTCCGTCGCGCATGGGCGAATGTTATTTTGTGCGTAATATCTTTCCGGAGGTTGTGTTGCCTGAGGCTTCGGTTTTGGGGGATAGTGAACGTAGCAAGCGGATCAAGCGCATTGCCTATAAATCCGTATTAACGGCCTGTCCTTTGTTGTTAGTTGGCGCTGGAGTTGGTATGTATCAAGGGTATGCTGAAAATGTTGTCAACCTTAAGCATGTGGATCAATATGTTAACGCTTATAATACTAATATTGCCCAATTGAAACAGGGTGATAACTCTTTGTTGAATTTGTTGCCGGTCCTGGATCAATTAAATAGCGCGCGCAATCTATATGCGCATAGTAAAAACTGGGGACTGCATACTCTTATTGCATCGCATACGGTAAAAAGTGATATTACAGATGCTATGCAGAGGACGTTGCATTCATATTATCTGCCGCGCATTGCTTCGCAATTAGAGGGTAACTTAGGGCAGAACATTGCTGATCAGAATTTATTATATGCAACTTTAAAAGGGTATTTGGCATTTAGTGCGAATAATTATACGAGGCGTTATTCGATTAAGGCGCCGATGGAGTTTGGTTGGAATAGTGCATATGTTGCGCATCCGCATACAGCTAAGAGGTTGCGTTATTACTTAAATATGTCGTTAAATGAATCGATAGAGAAACTGCCTCTTAATCATAATCTCGTTAATCGCATTCGTAATAAGCTTGAGCAGATTATTCCTTCACGTCGTGCCTATGGTCTATTGGAGTTGCGCGCTAGTGTCAGCAATGTTCCTGATCTTATGGTGCATAGCGAAGCTGGAGATAACTTTGATTTAGTGTTTAAGTTAAACAGGCATACAGCGAAAATTTCTGCACTTTATACGCGCCGTGGTTATGAAAAGATATTCTTAAAGCAATATAGTCCGATTGCTGGTGAGGTTGCTGAAGATAACAAAGATATCGGCCTAACAGGCTCGAAGGAGGCGAATGAGACAGCATCGCAACTGCGAGTAGATTTGCAGAAAGAGTATAGTCGACGTTATTTAGCGGCTTGGAAGCACTCTCTTGATGGCGTGCGTGTAAAACCATTTGAGAATCTTAATCAGGCTATTGCAGTTTTAAATGTGTTGATTTCAAAAGAGTCGCCACTGCCGAGAATGCTTAACCTTATTTATGATAATACCAAGAGTGTTGATGAGGGTAAGGTTCTAGTTGCTGCGCAGTATGATAAATTAAATGCATATACTGCTCGCTCAATGGGTGATCCATCTTGGGATCATACGGTTGCTATTTTGACTAAATTGCGTGATTATTTGGTGAAACTACAGCAGGCGTCGAACCAGGATAAGGCCAGCTTTGATGCAGCAAAAAGCGTGATAAATGGTGCTAGTAGTGATCCAGTTCAGCAGCTAACAGTTGAAGCGCAAAAATCTCCTGGACCACAAAAGCGTTGGCTACTGAGTTTGGCTAATAATTTTTGGCAGATTATTGTTGGTGGGGCGCATAATTATATGAACTCTGAATGGCATGCAGCTGTTTATGGGGAATATAATAAAGCTATTCGTGATCGTTTTCCTCTTAATCGCGCTTCATATTCTAGTGTTTCCATGAGTGATTTTAATAGTTTCTTTGGTAACGCTGGTTTAATGGATGTTTATTTTAATACCTATATTAAGCCATTTGTTAATACCGATCATAAAAACTGGCAGCAATATAAAGTTAATGGTCATACGATTGAGTTGCCGCAACATGTAATTAATTCTTTTGCCAGAGCGCAGAAGATACGTGATGAGTTCTTTCCGCATGGAGCGAAAGCTACTGGTTTTGATATTACTTTGAAACCGTTAACGCTCGATAGTCGCGCGGCTAGTATTAAAGTTGTTGTGGGATCTCATATATTGACTTATAGCCATGGTCCGCAGGGCATTTCGACTATCTCTTGGCCGCTATCAGCGGATGCTGATGATGCGCGCATGGTGATTTCTGGGTTTAACGGTGACCAATATGTAGCTTCTGGTTCTGGTCCTTGGTCGCTATTTAAATTGTTCACTAGCGGTAACTTTAAGGCCGCAAAGAGAGATGGCACTTATTATTTCCATGTGCATTTACATGGGTTTTCAGCTAGCTATCGTGTTACCGGTCCTAGTGATATTAATATCTTTAGATTAACACACTTGCGTGGTTTTAAATTACCGAGTCACATTGCTTAAATTGGAGTGGTTATGAGTGACATTATAAATATTACGGAATTAATTAAGCCGATTGCGGGTAAAAAAGCGGTCGGTGAGGATTTGCGGGATGATGTTTCGGCGAGCTCGATTTATTATCAGGTAAAAGATGCGCGTAATCTAGCTCGGCAAATTGAGCGTAAAATGCAGACTGGTAGTCTTGATGATGGTGATTTGCCACGCTGGGATATGGTGCTAAACCTTTGTGTCGATATTCTTACTAATAAAACTAAGGATTTGGAGATTGCTGTTTGGCTGGTTGAAGCATTGGTGCGGCTGGCAGGTTTTGCAGGTTTAGCATTAGGTTTTAAATTATTAACTGGGTTAACTTCCGCTTATTGGGATGATATTTATCCGTTGCCGGATGAGGATGGTATGGAAACACGCATTACGCCGTTAGTATGGTTAAACGGTGATGATGCTGATGGTATTTTAATGCAACCTATACGTAATATTTTAATCACGCAGGGATCTTCTATTGGGCCATTTGCTTTATGGCAATATCAGCAGGCGTTAGCAAATGCAGCGTTAAGCGATGCGACTGTAAAAGCTAAGCGTGCTGAGCAGGGTGAGGCGTTTATTGAGGATATTCAAAAGGCAGTTGCCGAATCAACGCCTAGTTTCTATGAGCAGATACAGGCGGATTTGGCGATATGTGCAGAAGCTTATGGTGAATTGTGTTCAGTTTTAGAAGAGAAGTGTGGTGCATTAATGCCGCCAACTTCGCAGATCAAAGCAGAATTAGATAATTATGCTGATCACTTGCGTTTTGTGATTAAAGACGCGCCATTTGTGGTGCTGACTCCTGGAAGCGAGGTGTCAGAGAATCCAGCAAGCGTAGAGAGTGAAGTTATGCAAGAACAGATAAACGGTGTCGGTGGAGATAATAATGCGATGAGTCGTATCTCCGCTCTTAGGGAGCTTGAGAGAATAGCGACATTTTTTAAATCCACAGAGCCGCATTCACCGATCCCGTATATGTTAGAGCGGGCAGTGCGTTGGGGAAGCATGCCTTTTCCAGAGTTGTTAAGAGAGCTAATCAATGATGATTCAGCGCGGAAAAATGCCTTTGAAATGGCGGGGTTAGATGGAAATTAATTGCAAATTACGGTAGTGATATTTTTCTTGGGAGTAGTAGTATTACTAATGTTTAGACGATAACTTGAAGGAGTTACATTATGGCTAGTATCAATGATAAGTTAGAAAGAGTGCGCAAACCTCGCGTGCATATTAAGTATGAGGTTGAGACTGAAGGCGGGGCTGTTGAGAAAGAGTTGCCGTTTGTGGTTGGTGTTTTAGGTGATTATTCAGGTAACAATCCTGGTGAGAAACTAAAGCCAGTTAAAGAGCGTAAGTTTGTTAAGATCGATCGTGATAACTTTGACAGTGTTATGGTGCGTCAAAAACCTGGTTTAAAATTTCGTGCTGAAAATACCTTGCAAGATGAAGGTAGCGAAATGAATGTTGAGCTCCAATTTAATTCAATGAATGATTTTGAGCCAGCCAAAATTGTTGATCAGGTTCCCGCGCTTAAAAATCTTAAAGATGCGCGCGATAAGCTACGCGATCTGTTATCTAAATCTGATCGTTCCGATAAATTAGAAGAGATACTTGAGAATGCTTTGCAAGACCCTGAAAAAATGGCAAGTCTAGCAAAGGATTTGGGTGTTGCGGATCAATAGGGGGAGAATGACGATGGCTGAAGTAAAACAACAAGCAAAGCAACAGGCGGTCGAAACGCAAGAGCAATCTAGTATTCTAGAGAATGCAATTGCAGCGACTAAACAGACAGAACGTTCGCAAGCTGAAGAGTTATTGCGCGCATTAACTGAAAACACGTTAAATGGCACTGTGACTTGGAATAAAAGTTTGGTTGCTACCATGAATGATGCGATTAATAAAATTGATCAGACTATTTCTGATCAGTTGGCGGCAATTATGCATAATGACGAGTTTAAAAAGCTTGAGGGCTCATGGCGTGGGTTGCATTATTTAGTTAGCAATACTGAGACTAGTGCGAGCTTACAAATTCGTATGCACAATATTACTAAGCGTGAACTTTATAAAGACTTAGATAAAGCGGTTGAGTTTGACCAAAGCAATGTCTTTAAAAAGGTTTATGAGAGTGAGTTTGGCATGCCTGGTGGTGAGCCTTATGGCATTATGGTTGGTGATTATGAGTTTAGTAATCATCCAGAAGATATGGAGATGTTGAATAAGATCTCTGGTGTGGCTGCCGCTGCATTTTGCCCATTTATTTCCGCAGCTGGTGCACAGTTGATGGGTTTTGATAACTGGACTGAACTTGCAAGCCCGCGCGATTTAGAGAAGATTTTCGATAGTGTTGAATATGCGAAGTGGAAAAGTTTACGTGATTCAGAAGATTCGCGCTTTTTAACTTTAGCTATGCCGCGTGTGTTAGCGCGTCTTCCATATGGTGAAAATACTCTGACTATTGAAGAGTTTAGTTATGAGGAAACTCCGGTTGCAGATGGTAAGCCAACAACGCAGTTAGATCATGATCACTATTGCTGGATGAATGCGGCATATGTTTTAGGTGGTCGTATTACTAATGCTGTTGCCCAGTATGGTTGGGCGACCGCTATTCGCGGTGCTGAGGGTGGTGGTAAGGTTGAAAATCTACCGTTGCACACTTTTAAAACTGACGAAGGTGATATGGATGCGCAGTGTCCAACTGAGATTGCGATTACTGATCGCAGAGAGGCTGAATTAAGTAAGCTTGGATTTTTGCCGCTGTGTCACTATAAAAATACTGATTATGCGGTATTCTTTGGTGCGCAAACTGTGCAAAAACCGAAGAAATATGATCGACCTGCTGCATCATCTAATGCGGAGATCTCGGCACGTTTACCATACATTTTAGCGACATCGCGTTTCGCGCATTATTTGAAAGTTATGGCGCGCGATAAAATTGGTTCGTTTATGGAAATCGATGATTGCGAACGTTGGTTAAATCGCTGGATTAATAATTATGTTAATGCTGATGCTGGTAAGCATCCGGAACTAAAGGCGAAATATCCTTTAGCTGAGGCGCGTGTTGATGTAAGGGCGGTTGAAGGAAAACCTGGTTCTTATCATGCAATTGCTTATTTGCGTCCATGGTTGCAGTTTGAGGAATTAACCGCCTCAATGCGCATGGTGGCACGTATTCCGCAATTAGCAAAATAACAAATATATTAGGCGTAGAGACGCCCAACCTGGGCGTCTCAGATGTTTTAAGAAAACGCCGAAGATGGAGAATTCCAGTCTTTTTAGACGCCCAGGTTGGGCGTCTCTACGAAGCAAAAAACCAAACAAAGGAAGCGTATGTATATTCTGGAGGGATTATTATTTTAGGAGCTTAGGCGACAGGAAGTCGACTCGGCAGCGTACATGGATGTATTTACAGCGGTCCTAAAATGATAATCCCGGAAGAATATTAAAGTGCGCGGCGCCACGCAGCAGGGTTTAATGTTGCCGATCTTCGGAGACGCATTGCTATGCGTCTCTACGGTTTTATTTTATATTTCATATTTTATCGTTTAATGTTTTATGTGTTTATCCTGATTTATTTTACCAACTACGGTATTGGTAAAAGTTTTTATTTGTATTACTATCGATAGTGTCTATTTTAGATAATTTATTTTTTAATCATAAATGGAGGAGCTTATATGAGTGCCTATATGAAGATTCAAGGTATTGACGGTAACGTTACTGCCAAAGGTTTAGAAAAGTGGATTGAGATTGAGTCATGCGATTTCGGTGTTAAGCGTAAGATGAATACTCAGCCTGGTTCTGTTACTAATCGTGAAGGTACTAAGCCTTCTATTAGTGAATTTACTATCAGCAAAAGAGTTGATACAACATCACCTTCTTTGTTTAAAGAGGCTGCTGTTGGTTCAACAATTCCATCTGTGCAGTTGAAATTTGTGAATACTGGTTCTGATTTGAACGAGTATCATTTGATTACTCTGACTGATGTGCTAATCAGTGGCTATGATTTTAATCATACAGCTGTGCATCCAGGTGCTGATGGTGCTTTACCTCAGGAAACAAAGCCGCTTGAGAATGTTACTTTTAATTTCCGTAAAATTGAGACTAAACATACACCTTATGATAAAAACAATAAGGCTGGTTCGCCTCGTGCAACTGGGTATGATTTAGAGACAGCGCAAGCAGCGTAGTTGTTTTGCCTTAATGGAGGTGGCTTTATGCTGCCTCCTTAATGGTTTTTTCAATAGAGGGAAGCAAAAGTGGCGCGTGGTAATATCTCGCAACAAGGCCGTTTCCTGGAGGTTTTAACTCTTCTAGACGATGGTTGGTTTCTTACTGATTTTATTGGTGAGGAGTCGCTGTCGGATGTTTTTTGTTTTCATTTGACCTTGGTTTCTAATAAGGCTGATATTGATGTTGGATCATTTATTGGCAAGTCTTTGACTTTTCGTGTTAATGACCAGATAAATTCGCGGATGTTTAGTGGTGTCGTGCAGGATTGTGTTCCTGGTGAGATTATCTCTGATGACCTGCGTGAGTGTAAAATTGTTTTGGTCCCATGGTTTTGGCATCTAAAATTCGATAGTGATTGTCGTATTTTCCAAGATAAAACTATTGTGCAGATATTTACTTCCATTTGTAAAGAAAAGGGTTTTGCAGATTATGATATTTCGCAATTAAGCGGTAGTTATAAGCCGCTACCTTATTGCGTGCAATATAATGAGTCGACTTTCGATTTTCTTAGGCGTATTTTGGCTAAAGTCGGTATCTAATATTATTTTACCTATCAGCAAGACAAGCAGGTTTTGGTATTGGCTGATAAAACGCCTTTTGCCGAACAGATTACTGCCTCGATAAATTATAGTAATGCTAGTGTGAATGAGCTGAGTGTTCATGAGTGGGTCTCGAATGCCAAATTGCATAGCAATCAGTCAATTATTAATGACTACAATTATCTAACTCCGACTGATGATTTAACGAGTGCTGCTAAAACTGCATTAACAGATTGTAAGCTTGGCGGGAGTGACAAGTTTAATGTTTATAATTATCCAGGTAAATTTCAGGATAGCGCAAGCGGAGTAAAGCTCGCTAAAGGCCTACAAGCCAGTGATGATAGTCGTTCAAGCATTAGGCGTGGTCGGGGTAATATTTTAGACTTTTCTGTTGGCAAATCGTTTAAGTTAGCGAAACATGATGATAAGAAGCAGAATGGCAAGTACCAATTGATCGCAGTGTGCCATGAGGCTTTTGATCATACGCATGTGCCTGTTGTTAATGATGCGACACATAATGGTTTGCAACAAAAATATGTGAATGTCTTTCGTTGTATTGATGCGAAATTACAGTTTCAAACCAAAGGGCGTCCCCCTGAAATTGGTAAACAAACGGCGATTGTTGTTGGTCTTGAGTTAGGGAAGTTGTTAACTGATAAATATGGGCGCATTAAAGTTAGGTTTTATTGGGATCATAATAGTCCGACGAATTCTGATGCAACCTCATGCTGGATACGCGTTGCACAACAAGTTGCAAGTTCGCATTGGGGTATGCAGTTCATGCCGCGAGTTGGTAATGAGGTGATTGTAGATTTTGAAAATGGCAATCCTGATCGGCCAATTATTGTTGGTAGTGTGCATAATGCTAATAACTTGCCGCCGTATGATTATCCTAATGAGCAGCAGAAGAGTGGTGTTAAAACCCGTAGTGTTGCATCAACTGATACTGACAAAAGTAATGAGCTGCAGTTTAATGATGCCAAAACTAAAGAGGAGTTTAATCTGCATGCTAGTAAGGATTATTTAAGTATTGTTGGGAAATCTACTGTTGAAACAGTTGCGCAAAATAAAGAATTGGTGATTACCGGTGCTCGAGATGTGGATACAGAACAAAAACATGTTGTGGTGGTTGAAAAACAGCTGGAAGTTAAGGCGGGGAAGGGGCATTTGATCGTCAGTTCTGGTAGTATTATTGTCGCGAGTTCGAAAATCTCGATGGGTGAATAGAGTTGCTAATAGTGTAATTATTACTATCTTCGATAACCTGTGTTCACAAAGGTCATCCCAGATTCGCACTCGTTATCTCGTACTCATACCTATTATCCCGTACTCACTATGGATTCCACGGTCAAGCCGCGGAATGACGCTATACGGTGAAATACAGAGCGGCGCTATGCGGCGGGATATAGAGTGACTCTATATGATGGAATAATGATACTGAATAGTTGCTGTATTATTTTGATGTTTGATTTTATGAAGTGCCAATTGTCATTTTAGTTTGATAATTGGCACTATCTGTTTTGTTACTTAGTTTTCTTTGCAGGACGGCCACGACGTTTTGGTGCGGCTTTCTTGGTTTTAGCTGCTGGTTTTGCTTTAGTTGTTGCAGGTTTAGCTTTAGGAGTTTTTTTCTGTTTTGTGGCAATATGTTTCTCGAAAACTCTAGCAGCCTTATGCATGTGTTTTTCGAAGGCTTCTTCGATTTTTTCCATTGCTACTTGTGCAGCAGCAAAGCCCTTAGCAAATTGTACTTTTAGTTGCTTTTTGAGTTCGGCAACTTCTTTTTGTAATTTGTCAGATAGTTTTTTGTAGTCTTTTGTTCTTGGCATGTTAATCCCCTTTGGTTGAATGAGAGAGGATGATAACAGAAAACTGACATTTTGTGATAATATTATTATATGGAAAGAAGGAGAGGGATTATGGGATTGCCTGGGGTATATGATAAGGAGCAGCATTTGAGTTTTTTACGGCAGGTAGTTGCGGATGCAGATGTGCTTTCTTTGCAGGATTTATTAGATATTGATTCCGGCAGTGGTGAGGATGCAAAAATAGTAAAGCATAAGCTTGGTCGTAAGGAAAATTATGGGATTAATTATAAGAGTGTGACAGAGGGGGTGGCATTGTCATCTGTATTGTGTAACGGTATGGATTATACAGAATTGGCGTTGAACTACCCCCAATTTCGAAAAGCGGAGTATCTTTATTGTGATGTTGAGTGGCAGTTGCGACGGTTGCTAGTTAAGATTGATGCATTTATAGGTAAGCAGGGTTTTGTTGAGCAAGATCTTCATGATGTGATTTCTGAACCTGATTTTTTGTTTATGGCGATGCATCATCATTATGAAAAGTTTTATGGTTGGGTTGATGGTTTGCGAAATAGAAATGCTAGTGGGCAGAAGGTGGCCGTTTATTCTCCGCGTCTTTTTTGTGGTACTGTGGATTCCGCGGTCAAGCCGCGGAATGACGATAGTGAGTGTTCGCGGAATGATGTTGGAGGGCAGTCACAGAATGATGATGAACGGCAGACGTTGATTCATGATCGAGATTATTATATTCGTATGTGTTCGTTATTTTATTCTATTAAGAATCGTTTGCTTTATCCGAGTGAGCCTAGTGAGAATAGGTTTGAAGGGAGTGCGTTATCGTCTCATAATTATGGTCATCATGATGATTGTTATGCAATGCTGAGAGCTTTACCAGTATTACGTGAATTGTTGAGTGCTGATATTAGCATGTGGGGTGAGATTACGGCTCCATTGCGTGAAACATTGTATGTTGAGGGTGTCTTGCATAGAGCAAGTATTCCGGTCGAGATTAGTAAGTTTATTGCTGCGTTTGCGTTGGAAGGTATAGGATCTTGTGATAATGGGGCGGATGGCCAGCGTTTTTCTCCAAGCGGTATTTAAGGGTATAGATGCATAGAAGTACAAATAAACATGAGAGTTTATCTGATAGTAAGGTGATATCAGGTTTTTTACGATTGAGTTTCCCGTTAATTGCGACTTATCTAATTGTTGCGGTGAGTGGTTTTGTCGGTGTGGTTATGTTGGCGAGGCTAGGTAAGGATGTGCTGGCAGCGACCGCGTTAGGCTTTAGTATTTATAATGCGGCGATGGTGTTTTTGTTCGGATTTATGACGGCAGTTGGGGTTTTTATTGCGCAGCAGTATGGGGCGAGAAATAGTGCTGGTGCCGGTGAGATGGGTGCGCAGGGGTTTATATTGGCTGTGTTTCTTGGGGTTGTAATTACATTAGTTTTGCTCATGACACCATTGTTACTGCGGTTTAGTGGTCAAAATAATTTTGTTGTTGAGTCGGCGACGAAATTTTTAACGGCATTTTCATTGGTAATTCTGCCATTAAGTATTCTAATGTGTTTTCAGAAATTTTTGATGGCTGTTAATAAGGCTAAATTGATTTTATACACAAGTATTGTCGAAGCGGGGTTAGAGGTTACTATCAGTTATGTGTTGATATTTGGCAAATGTGGGTTGCCGCGTTTAGGTATTGCTGGTTTGGGATATGGTATTGCAGTGGCCATTGTGATTATTGATCTATATTTGGCTGGGGTCTTTGTTGTTTGCGAATATTTTAAGCCCTATCGTTATTGGTATTTTGTTAAAAAGATTAATTTTACTGTTATTTGGGAGATGAGCTGTGTTGGTATGCCTGTGGGTTTTTTGTATTTAATCGGTGTGGTAGTTTATATTTGTATCGCATTTATGATGGGGCATATTAGTACGTCAGCATTAGCAGCGCATCAAATCGCACGACAATATTCAGCATTTACACTTATGTTTTTAGTGGGACTCTCACAGGCTGCGGCTATTAAGGTAGGGCATGCTGTAGGGCGCGGTGATCAAGGTGCTATACGCCAGACTGGTCAGATTGGTATTCTTGTTGGTATGGCGCTGATGCTTGTTGTTGCGTTGGGCTATATATTTTTTGCTAAATATCTTGTTGCGCTCGATATTAATATTCATAGTAAGCATTTAGAAGTGGTTACGCAAAGCGCTGTTGTATTTCTTATTATTGCTGGGGTAACGCAGTTTTTTGATGTTTTTCGTACAATTATGATGGGTTCACTGCGAGGGTTAAAAGATACTAAATGGCCGATGATTATTACGGGGATCGCTTTTATATTTATAGCCTTGCCAGTGTCATATATTTTAGGCTTTCAGCTGAAGATGGGTGGAGAGGGTTTGTGGTTAGGCCTTCTGGTTGGTTCTATTTTATGTGGCGCTATTTTGACGCGCCGTTTTTATCATTTGGTTAATGCGTTTTAGTTGTAATGGTAGAATATTGCACACTGCGTGTGCTTCTGGATCCCGTATCAAGTACGGGATGACATAGGTACTTAATGGCTACTTTTAGTTTTTGCTCCTGAAAAATAATAATATAAAACTGGTAGAACAAATAGCGTCAAGATGGTTCCTAGAAACATACCCGTTCCGATTACAATGCCCATGTCGAATCTTGAGACGTTGCCAGCGCCTGTTGCTGCGATCAGTGGGATGGCGCTAAAAACTATGGCTAGGGTAGTCATAAGTATTGGGCGTAAACGGATTGCTGCAGCTTCTTTGATGGCGGTTATTTTGTCATAGCCTTCTTCTATTCGCAGATTATTGGCGAATTTTGTCATTAATATGCCGTGTTTGGATATTAGGCCGACTAACGTTAGTAGTCCTATTTGGGTGTAGATATTTATTGAAGCAAAACCTAGTTTTAATGGGATCATGGCGACTGCTAATGCCATTGGTACACTTCCGAGCAGGATAATTAGTGGATCTTTAAAACTCTCAAATTGCATTGCTAGAACTATAAAAATAATTAAGAACGCTGCTAAGAATATCCATAGCATGCGGCTGCCTTCTTGAATAAATTGTCGCGAATTACCGGCAAAATCATGCGATATTGCCGTTGGTAAAATATTGTTGGCAAGTGCGGTGAGTGATTTTAGACCTTGGGATAGAGTGTGTCCCGGTGTCATTACGCCTGATATAGTTATCGCATTAAATTTTTGGAATTGATTCAAGCTAGCGGGTTGTATAGACTTGGTTAAGCTGACAATTGCTGAGAGCGGAATTAAATTGCCGTTGTTGGTTTTAATGTGGATATTATTTAATAGCATCGGGTCGAAGCGGAATTTTGCTGTTGCTTGCGGAATTACTTCATAGGTTTGGCCGGCTAAATTAAAGTACTGTGTTTTACCGGCACTTAAAAGCGAGCTTAGGGCGGTTGTTATACTGTCTATGTCGACGTTCAACGCTGTAGCAGCATCACGATTAATATTAACGTGTAATATTGGTTGGTCATACTTCAGGTCGTCATTTAGAAATGCAAAGAGGCCTGTTTTGCGTGCGTTTTGCATGATTAATTGTGCGTACTTATAGAGGTCTTTGTAATTACCTATGGATTTTATGACGAATTGAATTGGCATGCCACGGGTGCCGGGGAGAGCTGTCGGCACAATAGCGACGCTTTGTAGGCCGGCAATTCGGTTTAAGGCTGCTTGTAATTTTGGTTGTAGTTGTGCGCTGGAGAGTTTGCGTTTATCCCATGGCTTTAGGCGAATGAATGACAATACCTGGTGACTTTGTGGGACGCCGCTCACGTAAATATAAGATTCTATTTCGTTAAAGTTCTTGTAAATCCCGTTAAGCTGGTCAGCATATTTTTTTAGAAAGGAAAAGTTTGTTGCATCTGGAGCTGTGCCTAAGACTTGCATAAACCCCTCATCTTCTTTTGGCGCTAATTCTTTTGGAGTGCTTTGATAAAAATAGACGCAGGCGATTATGGATAGTAACCAAATACCTAAAATTATTTTTCGATGCTTAAAAACAAAATCTAATGTGGTGCTATATATCTTTTTCAGATAATTAAACGTCTTTTCGATTGTTGTGGCTAGTTTTTTCTCGGTGATGTGGCTGCTAAGGATATGCGCACACATCATTGGAGAAAGGGTGAGGGCAACGACCCCGGAAATAATAACCATACCAGCAAGACTTAATGCAAACTCAGAGAATAATTTACCGGTAAGTCCACCAGCAAAAGCGATAGGTGCGAAAATCGCAGCTAGTGTTAAGCTCATCGCAATTACCGGGAAAGCAATTTCCTTGGTTCCTTTTAAGGTGGCATCAAATGCTGATAGGCCCGATTCGATATGGCGGAAAATATTTTCCATAACGACAATGGCATCATCTACAACTAGACCGATAGCAATAACCATCGCCAGCAAGACTAACATGTTTATCGAAAAATTAAGCGCCATAAGCAGAAAGCAAATGCCAATAAGTGCAATTGGGATTGTTACGATTGGGATAAAAATAGTGCGTAATTTGCCAATGAACATAAAGATTACAAAAGAGACAATAAATATTCCTTCTAATAGTGTGAATAGTACCTCTTTGATTGAGGCTTTAATGTAGGAGGCAATATTTATCACTTCGTGCAGATGCATATCACTTGGTAAGTTTTGTGCAATTGATGGTAGAAGTTTTTTTATGGATCCAACTACTGTTAGCGGGTTAGCGCCAGTACGAGAGGTGACAAATATCATCGATGCTGGTTTGCCATTGTATTTTACGCTGATAGTTTCTCTGTCGCTGCCAAGTTTTGCGTGGCCAATATCGTTTAAGTGGATAATGTTGCCATTTACATTTTTGATGATTACATTATTAAATTGTTTTGCGCTGGTTAAATCTGCATTGGTTGTAACGTTAAAATTTGTAGCGCTACTGTTGAGGCTTCCAGGTGAGCTTTGGACGTTTTGTGCTTGCAGGGCTTTGATAACATCTTGTGGCGTGATGTTATAGGCTGTCATTTTATCGGGCTCAAGCCAAATACGCATTGCGTACTGGGTTCCCATTACAAGTGCATCTGAGACGCCGTCAATTGTTTCGAGCTGAGGTTTTACTACACGTAGTAAATAGTCGGCCATTTGTGGTCTTGACATGCTGTTACTGGTAAATGCCAGTAATAATGTTGGATTATCATCAGAATCCGTTTTTGTTACTATTGGTTCGTCGATATTTTGCGGTAATTGTCCGCGCACGGATGACACTTTTTGCATTACATTCATTAAGGCTGTATCAGCATCGGTTCCCATTTGCATGTTAATTTTTATTTGAGTCTTGCTTTCAGAGCTGCTTGCAGTTACGTAATTTAACCCTGGAATTCCAGTTAGTTTGTTGCTAATTATGCTGGTGACGAAGTCTTTCATGGTGGCGGCGCTTGCGCCTGGATATTCGACGGAAATTGTAATAACAGGGATGTCAATTTTTGGAAATAGGCGTAAAGGCAGTTGGTAGAGTGAGAATATACCCGCAAGCACAATCATAAGTGATAATGCAATAGAAAATATTGGGCGTTTAATAAAAAAACTAGTCCAGTTCATGAGTTGTCCTATTTGGTGGTTTGTACAGCCATATTGTTAAATAGCTTTTGTTGGCCGGCTACAACAACTTGCTCGTTATTTTTTATGCCTTTGTCGATAATGACGTTGTTGCCAATTGTGGCGCCAATTTTAATTGTTCGTTGAGTAACGTGGCCGTTTTTGTAAACAAAAACTGAATCACCAAATGGATTGTAAGTAACGGCCGTTTGTGGAATAACGATTACTTGCTGCTTTGATGGTAGAGGAATGGCGACTTTTATATACATGCCAGGGATAAGGATATTGTCGTATGGAGGGGTAATTGCCACACGAATCGCAAGACTGCGCGTGGTTGGATCTAAAGCCGAGCCAATAGCGGCGATCTTTCCTTGCCAGTTTTTTTTGGAGTTATTGTGCGCTAAAAGGGTTACTTTGTTACCGATTTTTATGGCAGTGATATTTTGTTCTGGGATTGAAAAGTCCACGTAGAGAGTGGAGCGATCTTGAATTTCTACGATAGGTTTGCCAGCACCCAGATATTGTCCGAGGTTGATTTGGCGAATACCCAATATCCCAGTGAACGGTGCAGTTATTTCCGTTTTCTTTAAATTTGCAGTGTCGTGTGCTAGCTGAGCTTTATCTTGCTTCATGGTGGCCAGATATTTTTCTATGTCTAATTGCGCTATGACCCGAGTTTTAAATAGCTTGTGATAGCGGATGTATTGCAGTTTAGCTAGGTAGTATTTTGCCGCATCCTCGTCGACCGTAGCTTGTAGGTCTTGGTTTGCAAGAGTTAAAAGAACTCGGCCCGTTTTGACTTTTTGGCCAGATGAAAAGTTTATTTTTGAGATGATGCCGGCTACAGGTGAGCTGATATAGGTGCCGCGGGATGCTGTAATCGAGCCAATAGCGTAGATCTTAGGTTTCCAGGTGGTGGTTTTAGCGTAAGCGAGTGCAACGGTTGGTTTTGTTGCCATGAAATGTTTCGTCTGAGCTTTGTGAAAGTAGAGGAAGTAGGATGTGATTAGCGCTATAGCCAGAACGATAATGATTATACTGAGCCATTTAAAGTGCTTTTTGTTCATGATGGTTGTGTCCTGTTTACGGTTGCTTTAAATATAGATGCTATAAACGCTACATAATAGTGCATAGTTATGAATGGTGCAATATTGTAATCGGTTAATATTATGGTGGTTTTATGTAGAAGTTATCAGTGTTTTGTTGGTGTTCGCCAGTCGATATTGAAATACTTGTTGGCTTTATTAGTGAGGCTTGGTTCTTGCAGGATAATGCCTAGTTCGCGGTTGTTGTTCATGGAGTTTTTTGAGAAGTTTATGGAGCCAATGTAGGCTTTGCTGTTGTCGACGGTTAACATTTTGGCATGCATGTAGAGTTGGTTTTTTTTGCTATTTAAATAATGGATATTGATATGTTTGTTTAAGTTGTGCGCTTTATTGGTAATTGGTAATACTATTTGTATTTTTACGCCGCGTTTAGCCTGTTTATTTAAGGTGTTAATTAGTTGTTGGTCGTTTAATTCTTCGCCTTCTATGTTTATGGAATATTTTGCTGAGTTGATTAGGCTGAGTATTTTTTGGCGCGCATTTATCGGGCTCCAAACTAGATTAAATTTGCCAGTTAGTGGATATGAGTGGTGACGCCAGTCGTAATAAAAAACTTTTTCTATCTCATGGATGTCTTGTTTATTGGTGTCGATTACGCCGTATTCACGATTATATTTAAATGCGGAGAAGGTGAGATTGAAGGTCATGATCAGTGCTTTAGCATTTTTGGTGTCAGCGTCCATCACCATAGCTTTTTCGTGGGTATAGGTGAATTGAGGGCTGCTCCAGCGGATGTCGTACCAAGGAATACCGGCTTTACGGAGAAGGTAACGAGCATGGATGTTGCTGGCGTGGCCATATGGTTGTCTCTCGAGAATGACGTGTATTCTAATGCCGCGATTATGGGCGTTTATTAGAGCGTTGATGATTTTGTGTGAGGTTATAAGATAGATCTCGAGGTCGATTGAGCGGTGAGCTTGTTTGATTATGTTGACTATGCGTGTTGGGCTTGAGGGTTGGGCGAACAGCTGCAACTTGGCATTGGCTGTTACGCTGGTCAAGCAGCTGATAAACAGGATGAACTTCAAGGCTAGGTTGCGCAATTGTAATGGTGATCTATACTTATACATGTTGGTAAATTTAGTGATTTGTATATGTTTACATAATGCCCCAAACCTGATAACTTTACCAACCTTCAAGTTGGAGCGGTAGTTCAGATTGGTTAGAATGCCGGCCTGTCACGCCGGAGGTCGCGGGTTCGATCCCCGTCCGCTCCGCCATTTTTCTGGCATCCCAATGCATTTCTAGGTAACATTCCCGCTTTCAAGATTAGTTAGGAGATTATGACATGCTGTCTATGATGCGCGAGAAACTGGCTGGTATCGTTACCGCAACTATTATTATCATTCTTTGTTTAGCTTTTGCGCTTTGGGGCGTGCAATATTACCTTACTGCCCAGGGTGGTTTGGATACGGTAGCAAAAGTAAATGGGACAAAAATTACGCAAGGTGAATTTCGTTCAGCATTCGAGCGTGCGCGTCAGCAGATGATGGCGCAGATGGGTAAGAAGTTTTCATTCGATCAGGCAACACAATCAAAATTACGTCAGCAAGTTTTAAAACAGTTGGTGCAAGCAGAAGCGGTTCATCAAGAGGCAACAAATATTGGTTTTGCAGTTAGTGATAAACAAATTGATGCGTTTTTAACGCAGATGCCGGCTTTTCAGGTTGCTGGCCAATTTTCTGAAGCGCGTTTTCAGCAGATATTAAGTCGTATGTTGTTTTCCGAAGGTGAATTTTTGCAAGGGTTACGTCAAAATATAATAATCAATCAGCTGCAAACAGGTATTGTCGGTAGTGCATTTGCTCTGCCAGATGAAGCCAAGCATTTAATTCAGCTATTAAAGCAAGAGCGTGATATTGGTTATGCCATTATTCCTGTTGCTAAATTTATGCAAAGCGTCAAAGTGTCGAGCCAGGATATTGCGAATTATTATCAGAAGAATAAAAAAGATTTTACTTTGCCTGAGAAGGTGAATATTTCTTATATTGTGTTATCGCAAGAGGATTTGGCGAAACAGGTGAAGGTTAGTGATGCGGCATTACAAGAGTATTATGATAATAATATTGATGTTTATTCGCATCCGAAAGAGTGGCAGGTTGCGCGTGCTTTTGTGCCGGTTGCAGCTAAAGCACCGTCTTCGCAGGTAAAAGATGCGCAGACAAAAATTGCTGGTTTGTTGAAACAGGCTAAGAGTGGCATTGATTTTTCACAACTGGATATCTCCTATGGAAAGCCGACTTTATTAAATCAACAGCAGATGCCTGGCACTATGTTTAAGGCGGTAAATGCGCTAAAAGCTGGTGCGATTTCAGATCCGATTAGAACTGAGCAGGGATTCTTTATTGTAAAATTGTTGCAGGTTAAAGCTGCAGAAACTGCGCCGTTTAGTAAGGTTAAAGAGCGTGTTAGAAAGGCGTATGTGCAGCAACAGGCCGCAAAGATATTTGCGCAAAAGGGTGATGATCTTTCTGACTTAACTTATACGAATGCTAATAGTTTGGCGCCAGCTGCGAAGAAGCTGGGAGTGCAAATTCAGACGACTGCCTTATTTACAGCCAAGGGTTTAAAGAGTGGGATTGCTTCTAAGGCTGGTGTAGTGAAAGCGGCGTTTAGTGATAATGTTTTACAACAAAAATATAATAGTGATGCAATTGATTTAGGGGCAGGCAGGTCAATGGTTATGCGAATTAATAAGCATATCCCACAGACGGTTAAGCCTTTAAGTGCAGTTCAAGCTGTAATTAAGCAGGCGCTATTAACGCAAGCAGCACAGGCGAAAGTTGATGTTGTTGGTAAAGAGTTGTTGCAACAAATTCAGCAAGGTAAGGGTATTCAAAGTGTTATTAAGAAGAACGGCCTTGATTGGGAAAGCTTTACAAAAATCGATCGTAAAAGTAAGAAGGTTGATCCGCAGATTTTAGATGCGGCTTTTGATTTGCCGCTGCCGAGTGCAAATAAACCACAGGTGATGGGTATTGATTTAATTAATGGCGGTTATGCGCTTGTAGCTGCGACTAAATATTATCCTGGTGATGTTAGTAAATTATCGGCTCAACAATTAAAAGCATTTAAACATGCTTTGGCAACAGCTATTGGCATGCATGCATTTAATGTTTATACGCATAATTTAGTGCAGCAGGCGAAGATTAAAATCATTAAGAAAAAGTGATTTTCTATTTCGTAGAGACGCCCAATCTGGGCATCTTTTTTTAGTTTATGAGACGCCCAGGTTGGGCGTCTCTACGTTAGGTTGTTTTAAATTCAATAATGGTTGGTGTAGTGTGTTAATTAATAAAATATCCATCGCGCCGATGCTTGATTTAACAACAAGGCATTGTCGTTATCTTTATCGTTTAATGTCATGTGAAGTTCTGCTTTATTCTGAGATGGTTGCCACGGGCGCGATAATTTTTGGTGATTCAAAACGAGTTTTGGATTTTGATGCTTGCGAGCATCCATTGGCATTACAGCTTGCTGGCGCAATACCTGATGAATTGGCGCAATGTGCTAAGATAGGCGCGGAATATGATTATGATGAGATTAACCTCAATGTTGGTTGTCCTAGCAGTCGAGTGCAGGCTGGTGGCTTTGGAGCCTGCTTGTTACTAAACCCGGATTTGGTTGTTGATGGTGTTGCGGCTATGAGGGCTGCGACCGATCGACCTGTTACAGTGAAGACGCGACTTGGGATTAGAGGTGAGACGGATTTTGCGGATCTTTGTCGGTTAACTGAGCGTTTAGTCGAGGTTGGCTGTCAGAAGCTGATTGTGCATGCGCGCGAGGCGAAGCTGCAGGGTATGAGTCCGCGTCAGAATCGTAGTAGTTTGCCTCTTGCCTATGATCATGTTTATGATTTAAAAGCTAAATTTCCCCAGCTACCTATTGTGATCAATGGTGAGATTGTGTCATATGAGGCGATTGCTGAGCATTTGCAGTATGTTGATGGTGTCATGTTAGGGCGCAGTGTTTATCGCAATCCTTATCTTTTAGCTGAGATCGATCAGCGTTTCTATGGTTCTAAGACGAAAGTAAAGAGTCGCGAGCAAATTGCCGAAGAGTATATGGCGTATGTTACGGGTTTGGGTGTTGATGCTAAGAAACGTAATATACTGTTGAAGCCATTACTGGGGTTATATAAAGGAGTTGCAGGGGCAAGCAGTTGGAGGAAGGCTTTAGCGCTGGGTTCCCTGCCAGAGCAGGAAACCTAAGCATAGAATTACTTGTCTTTTTTGCCGTATTTTTGTTTGAAGCGGTCAACACGGCCAGCAGTATCGATGATCTTTTGTTGACCTGTATAGAAAGGGTGGCATTCAGAACAAACTTCTATGCTGAGCTCTTTCTTGCCGCATGTGGACTTAGTCTCAAAGGCGTTGCCACAACTGCAGCTTACTTTCACGGCTTCGTATTTTGGATGGGTATCTTTTTTCATTTTCGTATCTCAAGTTAACCAAGTCGCGCATTCTAGCACTCTTGATTGGATAAGGGCAACCCCTGGGCTGGAGTGTGTTATTAGAAGGTTCGTAAAGTTCGTCATTCCGTGGTCAAGCCGCGGAATGACGTACGCGCTTATTTTTTGCGAAAATTGTCTTTTGCTGAGTGAGACGGTAAGCTCTATGTATGCAACGTAGAGACGCCCAACCTGGGCGTCTTTTTCTAGTTGTGAGGCGCCAGGTTGGGCGTCTCTACGTGATGGTGCAGGCACAATGGAACAACAATCAGTAAAGACACAACACGTAATGGTCCTGCCATGGGTCGTATGCATTCTAGGCGCGCTTTTTTATGGGTATGAATATTTACTGCGCGTAGCACCGAGCATTATGACTGGCGATTTAATGTTCGCGTTTAATATTCAAAAAGCAGTTATTCTAGGTAATCTTTCAGCATATTATTTTTATATTTATGCGCCAATGCAAATTCCTGTTGGGATGTTAATGGATCGTTATGGTGTGCGACGAGTTTTAACGTTAGCGGCATTGGCAAGTGCTTTGGGAGCGTATTTTTTTGCGTGTGCGCATGGTTTATTGTTTGCAGAGTTTGGAAGATTTTTAATTGGTTTTGGGGCGTCATTTGCATTTATTGGTGTATTGAAATTAGCAATTCATTGGTTGCCAGAGGATCGTTTTGGTTTGATTTCAGGTATTACTTTGGCGATTGGAATGGTAGGTGCAGTTTTAGGTGAGGTGCTATTAACAGAGTTACGTAATTTTGAAGGTTGGCGATTAGCGCACTCATTTGTTGCTGTTTTTGGCGTTATTTTGGCTCTATTGTTGTGGTTAGTTTTGCGCAGTGGTGCTAAAAGAACTCATGTTGTTACTAAAAAACTATCGGTGCGATTTCGGGCTATATTTTATGCGTTTTTAATTACTCTGCGTAATCGGCAGATTTGGGTTAATGGCGCTATTGGTTCTTTATTGTATCTACCTATTTCTGTTTTTGCAGGTTTATGGGGCGTGCCTTTTTTAGAACAGGTATATAATCTTACGAACGTGCATGCCGCGGAGATTATTTCGTTAATATTTATTGGCTGGGCAGTTGGTGCTTTTTTATCAGGTTGGCTTTCTGATTTATTGAAACAACGTCGATTATTTTTAACTACTGGCGCAACTTTCGCAGCGATATTGTCTTCAGCAGTATTTTATATTCCGAATATTTCAGTGTTTGCGATTGCTATTTTGTTTTTTCTTATTGGCATGTTTTCCGGGGTGCAGGTGTTGGTATTTGCTATAGCCAAAGAACTTAGCTATAACAAAGTTATTGGTACAACAATTGGTGTTGTTAACACTTTTGTGGTGTTTATGGGCGTGTTGTTTCAGCCTCTTATGGGTTGGCTTTTAGATCTGTCTTGGTCAGGGAAGGTTGTTGCGAATATGCACTATTTTTCTGCGAACGACTACCAGAATGCATTCGCAATCATCCCTGGAGCCTTGATTTTGGCAGTGTTTCTTACCTTCTTTTTGCGTGAGACTGGGTGCCGCGGGCTATAATGGCGGCTATTCATGTGGCTTTAGCGTTTTATTGCCTCTGTTAAGGGCGCCTCTAGAAATTTAGTATTTACGTCAAGACAAGGTGTGGTGCTTTCGAGGAGCGCAGTGTACATGCGGGTACATGAGCACCGGAGAAAGTGCCACAACGCAGAATTGGCTTAAATAATGAATTTATAGAGACGCTCTTAATGTTCTCTTAATACTCCGTTAAGCTTTATATTATATACTTTCACTATAAATAAGTAGTGGTTCATTCATCTCAAGGATGTTTCATGGGTGTGTAGATATGGGTAAAGGTAATAAACAAAAACGTTCAGTTGATGCTCAATTATTTGAAGATCGACGCGCTCTTTTTTTTGCGCAACGAGAGTCTAATAAAGAGATGTTAACTGAAATAGACTTGCTGCGTAAAATGCAGGCTAAAGATCATGAGATGTTGCTGACCATATGGCGTGATCTTGAAGTAAAGTATAATCATATCGGTAAAATTTTTGATTTAGATGTTGTTATCCCAGATTTGATCGACGTTAATCTTCCTGGAGAGCAAAGTTTTAATGCTGAAGACAATTCCATACAGATCCTTGAGGAATTAGAAAAATTAGAGGCGGCTGATAAAGAACGATATGTGGATATGATTAATTTAAGTGGAAGGTTAATTAAAAACGTACAGATTTATAAGAACCTTCTTATTAAATTAAAAAACCATGAAGACGAAATAAAGCAGGAATATGATGCAAAAACTTATGAAGTAAAGACTTCTATCGGATCTAAAGAGGTAATGATTAAAGTGTCTCGAGAGGAAGAGCCAGGGCTTGTGGATGATATGGCTTTGCTTTCTCTATTGCTAGCAAAACACGCAGTCCTGCCTAATATTAATGAACCAACTATGGTAGATGCAGCAGTCGGACAGAGTGATGATGATTATTTGCCGCGTCTTAAAACGCGTTTGCAGAATTTAGAGAAGGAAGGCACGGCTCTTGATAGGCGTCTTGAGTGTCTTCAAAAAGACCGAGGAATATTGCTTGCATGTCTTGATGGATTTAGAGTTGCACAAGAGAGTGAAAGCGAAGAGTTAAATATTAAATCTCAAGAGTTAGAGTCTGGTATAGCTCAAGCTAAGGAAGTTTTACAGCGTAGAGAGGTGATTGTTGATAATATTATGCCAGTTGTTGTGAGTGATATCGGACAATATCGAGATGATTGTAGTATTGATCAGAAAGTTGGTTATGTTGGTGAGTTGGTGAGGAATGTTGTGGACCGGCAGAAACGTAATTCTTTATTGCGAGAGATGCTTAAGTCTTTGCAGAATCGGTGTGATGATGAGATCAAAAGGATTAGAGCTGAAATTGTGGGGCTTGAAACAGAAGGTGATAAAACCAGAGTTGAGTTAATAGCTAGTGTTGAGGTGTTATCTGAGAATTGTCCGCGTAGTATTGATGTTGGAGTGGATAATTATTGCAGTTTTGTGCCTAAATCCTTTTCTAAGCAAGATGATGCTGGTTCTAGTCTTAAGTTGACCCAATTAATTGATGAAAAAGAAAGAGTGTTGACTAGAAATAGGATGCTTTTATCGGCTAGTCTGAAAATTAACGAGATAAAGACGTCATATGATTCAGTAAATGAAAGATCTATAGAATTGCAGAATAAGGTTAATGATCAAACGTATGAGGCTGCAAAAGAATTATTAAAGTTATACCGTCACTCAAAAAGATTTGGCGATTTGCGTTTTCGAAATAAGAAGTTTTATAGTGATGAGAAAAAGGTTAATAAAGAGATACATAAAGTAGCCAGAAAGGCCGCGAGAAGAAATGTATTTGGTAATTTGTTGAGAAGTATTTCAAAAAATGCACGCCTCCGTGCAGCTTGTCAGGATGGTTTGAAAAATGCTTCTGCAGTAAGGCAGATGGCGCCTATTTCAACAAAAGGTTGTAAAGAACAGCTTGCGCATTATGGTGATTTGGTAGCTGCGTTTAAAATGAGTCGAGAAAAGCTGCTGGATGATCACTCAATTAGGTTCAAAGTTGAAATGTCTGTGCTAAATGGTATTGATAAAGAGATTAATGAATGTGATGCAATTAATTGTTTGAGTATGAGTGAAATATTTGCAGGTGCAGCTACTAGTTACGCTGAAATGTCTAAGAGGTTATCTGTGTCGCGTGTTTGTGAGAATGCTGACGATGCGGTTTCTGTTGTTTCAGGTGTTATAGATGTTAAATATAGTGAGGATAAAGCGCTTCCGTCGACAGTGGCTAGTTCTGTGGATGGAGAAGATTCAGATACCTGTTTGAAAAAGCCAAATACTCCATCTGGATCTGCTGCTGGAACCGATTGTGGTGATATGAATTCAGTAAGCACTGATTCAGAGCGTCGAGTATCGAAGAAATCATTTTTAGCCAGGTTGTTTTCGCC
>JAGLTR010000074.1 GCA_023135155.1 Gammaproteobacteria bacterium | reverse complement strand
TCGTATGTGGGTTGGCGTTTTTCCTTCCGAGCGCTTTGGTTTCAGCTGAATTGGCGACTGCCTGGCCACAAACTGGTGGTATTTATGTTTGGGTGCGCGAAGCTTTTGGAGTGCCGGTGGCGTTTTTAGTTAGCTGGATTCAGTGGATTTATAATATCTGTTGGTATCCGACCGTCTTATCCCTTTTGGCAGCGACGCTTGCTTACATAATTAATCCAGCATTGGCCAATAATGTTTGGTTTATCTTGGCGGTAATTTTTGTGGTTTATTGGGGGTTAACTCTGATAACGCTTTTTGGAATGCGTGCTTCAGGAACGGTGAGTAGTATTACAGCTCTTATTGGGACATTATTACCAATGCTGTTTGTGACAATCCTCGGTTGCATCTGGATTTTCCAAGGTAAGCCGATAAGCATACAAATTTCCACAAGTGCAATATTTCCGCATATTACGAGTTTTCGTAATCTTGTTTTATTGTCTGGAATTTTATACACTTTGCTTGGTATGGAATTATCTGCGACGCATGCTCAGGATGTGAAAAATCCTCAGCGTGATTATCCCCGAGCGTTGTTTTATTCAAGCATAATAATATTTTCATCGCTTATTTTGGCCTCACTGGCGGTTGCCATTGTGTTACCTGCAAAAAACATGGATATTCTAACTGGATTATTAGATGCTTTCCGGGCATTTTTAGGAGCTTTTAACCTGGACTGGTTGATGCCTGTGATATCTATTCTGATTATAATTGGCCTTATTGGTGGAGTTGGAGCGTGGATGATTGGGCCAACGCGAGGGTTGTTGATTGCGGCGCAAGATGGATGTTTGCCGAAGTTTTTACAAAAGACCAATAGCAAAAACATGCCAATGAACTTGTTGATAGTGCAGGGTGTAGTGTTTTCTGTGATCTGCTTGGTGTTTCTGGTTATGCCCAATGTTAATAGTTCATTTTGGATCCTGAGTGATCTTACTGCGCAGTTGGCGTTATCTTGTTATGTATTTTTGTTCGCAGCTGCGATTTATTTACGTTATAAACACCCTGATGTTGAGCGTGCGTATAAAGTGCCATTTGGTAATGTTGGCATGTGGATTATTTGCTGCTTGGGGATTTTTGCCAGTTTGTTTACGGTATTTATTGGGTACTTTCCACCAGATGGCGTGAAAATTGGTAGCATTGGCTTTTATGAGAGTTTCTTGATTGTGGGATTAGTTGTCTTCTATGCGTTACCCATTTTATTATATAGATTACGTCGTAGAATAGTTTTAGACGTGCAGAAAAAGAACTATAATGCTAAGTCATGAAGGCAATGATACTAGCAGCAGGGCGGGGGGAGCGGATGCGCCCTTTGACCGATGTGATCCCGAAACCACTTTTAAAAGTTGGTTCACATAGCCTAATTGAGCACAATATTTTAGCAGTAGTTAGAGCTGGTATTAGCGAGATAGTGATTAACGTTGCTTATCGTGCAGAGCAGATTATGGAGGCGCTGGGAGATGGAGAGCGTTACGGCGCGCAGATTAGTTACTCTATTGAAAAACCAGGTGAGCTCGATACAGGTGGAGGGGTGTATAAGGCTTTGCCACTGCTTGGAGAAGCGCCATTTCTCATTATCAATAGTGACACTTGGACAGATTACTCTTTGAAGAATTTATTGTCGCAGCCAACAAAGCTAGCGCATCTGGTCTTGGTTCCAAATCCTGAGCATAACCCGCAGGGTGACTTTGGATTGGAAGCTGAATTGGTTAGTTTAGAGCCGCCGAGATATACCTATGCCGGTATTGGCGTTTATCATCCAGATCTGTTTTGTGAGTGTAAATTAGAGAAGTTTTCGTTAATTGCGCCGTTAACTAAAGCAATTGCACAATTGCAAGTTACTGGTGAAATGTACACAGGTAAGTGGGTTAATGTTGGTACATCCGAACAATTATTTGCACTAAGTGCAGCTAATAAATAACTAGGAGTGCTGAGGGCTGCTACAGCTGGATTAAAGTTTTTTGATTAAGGCGTGATTCGAGTGCTCTTAGCGCGTTATAATGTCGAATCTATGTAGCATGGACTTCGTAATCTCATAATTAAAGGATTTATTGTTTATGGATACAGTCAAAGTTCCCCCGCAGTTTGAATCAGTTTTTAAAACTGCTGAAAAATATGTTCGAGAGTATTTTAAAGAATTTAAGGCTGATCCTTCAAAAGGAACAATCGAGATATCTGATGAGCGCTATATCTTAGTTAGAGCCGCATCAATGTCGGTTGATTTCTTTGAGACGATTAAAAATCTTTATCGAGGCGCAGGAGAAGATGAGGCGCACAATGTTGCACTGCAGTTGTTGTTTGATGTTGCCCATGCAATTGGTAAACAGGATGCAAAAAAATTTCACATAAAGATGGGGGTTGAGGATCCTGTTGCAAGATTATCAGCGGGTCCAATTTTGTTTGCTTATACAGGTTGGGCTCATGTAAATATCTCTTCTGAATCAAAGCCTACCCCTGATGAGAATTTTTATCTGCTTTATGATCATCCATACTCGTTTGAGTCAAGCGCATGGATTAAGCAGGGTATGCACAGTAAATTCCCTGTTTGTATAATGAATGCTGGTTACTCTTCTGGTTGGTGCGAAGAGAGCTTTGGAGTTCCATTAGTTGCAACAGAGATTACCTGTAAGGCGAAGGGGGATGATGCATGTAGATTTATTATGGGACATCATTCTAAAATTGAATCTTATATCAAAAAATATATTAAAAAAACGCCCTCTTTAGCTAATAAAAATATCAACTATGAAATTCCGGGATTCTTTAAAAGAAAGGAATTAGAAGAACAGCTGCGTCAATCTGAAGCAAGGTATCGAACTCAGTTTGAAGAGTCAATTGATGCTATATTTATAGCAGATTTTGTTAGTGGAACATTAGTTGATTGCAACAAGGCTGCTGAAAAATTGGTGGAAAGGACCAGAGAAGAGATAATTGGCAAGCCTCAGCGAATATTACATCCTGATAATGAAGCTTTAGGTGCGCTGAGTAAAACATTTCTGCAGCATACAGATGACTCTATGGGGCAAGCGTTAGAATCTGAGGTAGTTACTAAAAGTGGTGATATTAAATATGTATCAATCAGAGCTAATATTTTAAACCTACAAGGTAGAAAGCTGTTAAATGGTGTATTTAGAGATGTCACGGCACGTAGAAGGACTGAAATTGCGCTTAGAAAACGCATGGACTTTGAGCAAATCATAGGGAATATTGCTAAACTGTTTTCTGGTTTGTCTTATGATAAGCTTGATGATGGTTTGCAGAATTCTTTGAATACAGTTGCAAAACATGTAGGTTTTAGTCGCGCTTATATCTTTCTATTTTCTGCTAACCGAAAAACGTTAAGTTGTATTCATGAGTGGTTTGCATCAGGTGTAAAGTCATTATTCCACTCGCTGCAAAACTTTTCTCCCAAGCCCTATAAGAATCTTCTAAATGCTATGGAGTATGGTGAAATGGTAGCAATTATGGATGTTGAATCGTTGCCTAAGTCATGGAATGATGAAAAAAAACTGTGGAAGAAATTAGATGTAAAATCATTAATAGCGTTCCCACTTATTTTGCAAAATGAGTGTATTGGTTTTGTTGGTTTCGATGCCGTGCATGAAAAGAAATTGTGGGATGTTGATAATACTTCGCTTTTGACCGCCTATAGTGAAATTGTTGCGGCAGCATTAGAACGTAAGCGCGTTGATGAGAAAATGGAGCAGTTAGCGAAATATGATAGTCTTACCAACTTGCCTAATCGGCTATATTTTGAGGAGACATTAGAGCGCGAAATTGCTAAAGCATTGCGACATAACTATATGTTCTCAATTTTATCTCTCGATTTAGATAAGTTTAAGTTTGTTAATGATACCTTTGGGCATAGTGTTGGTGATTTACTGTTAGTTGAGATCGCTGAACGGTTACGTACGACTGTTCGTAAAGAGGATTTTATAGCAAGATTGGGTGGAGATGAGTTTGTTAGTATTATTATTGCTATTAGTTCCCCGCATGCCGCGGGTGTGATCGCCAAAAAGATCGTTAGCGCTATTGGTATGACATATACTGTTGGGGGTCATGAGTTCACAACATCCGCAAGTTTAGGTATAGCAGTGTTTCCTGATGATGGCAGTGATGTGGAAACTCTCATGAAAAATGCTGACATTGCTATGTATCAAGCAAAGCAAAATGGCGGTAATAACTATCAGTATTACCATTGTGAATTAAGCAAACAGCATCTTAAGCGTATGCATCTAGAAAATGCATTGAAGTCGGCATTGCTAAATGATGAATTTTTTCTGGTATATCGTAAACGGTAATTCACCCACCCC
>JAGLTR010000073.1 GCA_023135155.1 Gammaproteobacteria bacterium | reverse complement strand
TGTCCTGCTGGATTATGTATTGTTATTACAAACTGCATAATCGGATCAATTATTAGAGGGGAAAGCAAACCACCAATCAATAATAAAAAACCTACTTTATTCAAATAGCGACTAGTGGCAACAACAAAAATCTTACCCTGCTCATATAAAGCGAACAGTTTAGCCAAGCAATAACATATAGCCATAGTAATTAAATTCGGGATCAAGCTTACCAGAAAACCTTCGCCCCTCTCAGACCAAGAAAGCGTATGCAAAATCTGCGTACCATCAGGTATACCAAGATGTATTCCACAGGCGTGAAATGCTTGTGGCGCCAACCAATAAGCAATCATCAGCAACGGAAATACTATAAAAAGCGTATAAAAAATGAATTTTAAAATAGCGCTTAGACGTCTGATTTTGCTCATACTCAATCTCCCGGTGTTTCAACTCATAGAAAGATTAGTCTCACCCCGAATGATTGTCAATCTTTTTTTATCGATTAGCATTGGTTATCTATCGATAGACAATTAAGGCAGCTAGGTCATATCTGGAGTTGGGAGTTATTGTACTACAGGTGTCGCAACTCCAGATATGACCCTGCATTTTAGGTTCAATGTGACTCATTTGCAGACAGCTATACTGTCTACAAAACCTCCAAGATAAACCTTTTGCTTGCAATAGTTTAATGTAGCGATAGAATGGACAGCATGACTGACCATAAAATAACTGTAATGAACCAACTGTTCAAAGAGTGGCCTCGAGGTACGGTTGCTCTTCAGTCGTGGCTATCTACGCATGGTGTGTCACAGAGTTTGGCTACTAAATATGTTATGGCACACTGGCTGGAGCGAATAGGCAAGAGCGCCTTTATCATATCTGGTGACGAGGTTGATTGGACTGGAGGTTTGTATGCTATACAGCAACACGCTGGGTTGCAGGTCCATGTTGGAGCAAAAACGGCTCTGGAAATGCAAGGACATGCGCATTTTATCCCGATGCAGGGCGCTAGAGTAGTTTGGCTATTTAAGCCGTCAGCTGAAGTTCGTAATTTACCGCAATGGCTTTATGACAATTTTGCCTCACAAGTAAAAATAGCATTTCGAAAACGTAAATTATTTACTGATAATAACTTAGGATTAACCGAGAAGAAGTTTGCTACTTACAGTATAAAAATATCCTCGCGTGAACGAGCTATGATGGAATATCTTGATCTGGCTCCAGATCTAGAGGGTTATTCCCAAGCTATATATTTAATGGAAGGATTAAAAACATTGCGACCTGATTTAGTAACGGTATTGCTTGAGAATTGTAATTCTATTAAAGTTAAGCGCCTATTCATGTATTTAGCTGAAGAAGAAAATCATCCTTGGTTAACTAGAGTTGATCTATCGAAAGCTGATTTTGGTAAAGGTAAACGAGTAATAGGCAAGGGAGGTAAATATAACGCCAAGTACAATTTATTAGTGCCAATAGTATCTGAAGAGTAAATTATGCCTAACGAATATAATAATCACTATTTCCAACAAGTAAAACTGTTGCTAGATGTAATGCCAGAGGTAGCAGAAGAAAAGTGTTTTGCGCTTAAAGGTGGCACAGCTATCAATTTGTTTTTGCAGGATATGCCTAGATTCTCGGTCGATATTGATCTGACTTATTTGCCGATTGAAGATCGAGCGGTTAGTTTGAATGGAATTGCATCTGCATTATCAACAATTAAGAGTAAAATAGAGTCAAAAGATGGCATTAAAGTTTTAGAAAAACGACTGGTTAAAAGTAAGCGATTAGCAAAACTACTGGTGGTTCGAGATGAGGTAATGATTAAGGTTGAACCTAATGAAGTACTACGAGGAACTGTATTTCCAGCCGTGGTTAAAAATTTGGTTCCTAAAGCCGAACAGATTTTTGATATTTCAGTTAGTAATGTGCCAATGCTGTCACCAGAAGATTTATATGCGGGTAAATTTTGTGCGGCATTAAGCAGACAGCACCCCAGAGACATATTTGATGTAAAAATATTATTTGAAAATGGTGGTATTACTGACCAAATTCGCCAAGCTTTCGTTGTTTATTTGGCAAGTGGTTCAAGGCCAATAAGTGAGCTTTTGCAGCCAAACTTATTAGACCAGGAGCAACTGTTCCAGCAAGAATTTTTAGGGATGACTAATGTTGTAATTAACTATGCCGAATTTGTCGCAGTTCGTGAGCGCTTGATTGCTGAAATAAACAAAAGTTTATCTGAAAATGAGCGCAGATTTCTACTATCTGTAAAGTTGGGGGAGCCGGATTGGTTGTTAATGCCTAATCTAGAATTGCAAGGCTTACCAGCGTTGAAATGGAAGGTGCTTAATATTCGTAAAATGTGTAAAAATAAACACCAAGAGGCAGTTGATAAGCTGAAGAGGGCATTAGGTGTGTGATTCATAGATATCGTTTCAGTTTATGTGTTTCCATTTTTTGATAGTAATTCGTATTTTGTTTCGCCAGGGTCAAGTCTAGACCATATCATTACCCACAAGTATTGAGTTACCATCTCGGTTTTACTGAACTAAAGAGATGGAGATACAAATGGACTGGATCATTGAAGAACTTACTACATTGTCATTGGGAGATAAGCGGCTAGAAAGGCGCGCAGAGAAAGTATTAGCCCAATTAAGTCGTAATGCAACAGACAGCATTCCCACCGCTTGCGGCGGCGCAGGAGAAACAAAGGCTGCGTATAGATTTTTTGATAATGATCGAGTTAGCTCAGACCTGATCTAACAGTCACCGGTTTGACAGAAGTGACGTCAGGTTAAGTTTAATTAAAAAACTTTTCCTGCCAGATTTTCTTACCATCAGTTAATGTTTCAATTGGCGTTCTGCCACAACACATTTTACCCTGATGAGTTCGGTCATTATTATAATAATAAATCCACTCATCCGGATCTTTTTACAATTCTTCAAGATTAGAATAAATCTTTTTCCGAAGAGTAACCTGGTAAAACTCCTGTAATATGGTTTTATGAAAACGCTCACAAATACCATTAGTTTGTGGTGTAATCTCCATCTCCTTAGTTCTGTAAAGTCGAGATGGTAACTCAATACTTGTGGACAGTGATATGGTCTGGAGTTGAGAGTTATTGAGGATGAGGTATCGCAACTCCAGACTTAACCATTTGGACAATTTCAACAAACAATGTGTAACGTACAAGAATACTAAAAGCTACTCTCATAAAACAACAGGTGGCATCCCAACAAGGTTAATTGGCTCAACTATCAGGCGATAAATATTGTCCAACCACTCATCTCTGTTGCCGCCACCAGGCACCTGCGAATGAGGCCAGTTGTTTTTAGTCCAAGTATATAGACCTAAACTCTTCATGCGCATAAACCATGAAATATTATTCATGTCAGCTTCCAACAATTGGCGTACTGAACTATAACCATCGAGAAAAGCGGAAAATTTGTCGCGCCAAGTGCTAAATGGCTCGGGGCAAAGAAACGCGCATGCAATATCCGCAGCAAACCAATGATAAACCGGCTCATCAAAATCAATGATATGCACCCTATTATTATCATACAAAGCATTGGCGCCACGATGATCGCCATGCGTTAAACCAAAATTATTAGGATTTTTTATTAGGGTTTTTAGAAAATCGTCGGTCTCAGTATAAGCCTGCCGAATGATTTCACTTTCCTGTTTAACATCGGCATACATTTCTTTCCATAAATCTTGCCAACTTAAAAAGCGACAATTTTCGTTTGGCTCGTAGGAGATAGCCGCACAATGTAGTTCGGCTAGCGACCTCCCCCACGCCTTGTGAATAGAGATGTTGTCTCGCTTAATATCAATAGTATGGCCTGGCACCTCGTTATTAACATGCACATAGAAAACCATATCATTCTGCTGTATCTCTTCAAGGTAGCTATCATACCTAGATTTAAGAGGGTGACAAACTGGCGCGCCTTGCAAAAACAGATGATTTTGATAATCGATCGCGGAACTAAGCTCGCTCATTGTTCGAATGCTTGGATGGGTAATTCTTAAATAACACCCCTCTTTATTTACCTCAAAGCGATAAACAACATTAATGCCATCATTAATTAATTCAAGTGTACTAACATCCCCACCCCATAGAGCTATCGCCTTCTGAGGTGTTGTTGCGTGATCTAACTTTTTTAAAACCCAATCAGTCATATTACACCCTGGATAAAAGGATAAAATCTAGAGTTGAAAGTTATTGAGGATGAGGTGTCGCAACTCCAAGCTTCAGACTTGACCATGTTAACTAATTTGCATTTGCTCATATAATAATCACACCTCAATTAGATGTTGTTTCTGAGCTATCTGCATGCTCCAAAATATCCCCTGGCTGACATGATAGCGCTGTGCAAATAGCCTCTAAAGTGGAAAATCTAATTGCCTTAGCTTTACCCGTCTTTAGAATCGACAGATTCTGTTCCGTAATACCTACTTTGGCTACTAACTCTTTCAACCTTATTTTTCTTTTCGCCATCATTACATCTAAATTAACTACAATTGTCATAATAAATTCCCTACACTGTTAATTGATGCTCTGCGCTGATCTTGCAGCCTTCCAGCATAATCCATGATATTAGAATAATTAGTAAGGCTATAAAAATATCATATAAATTTCCTGAACCCAAAGCAATACCAGCATAACAGTGTCCTGCTGGATTATGTATTGTTA
>JAGLTR010000072.1 GCA_023135155.1 Gammaproteobacteria bacterium | reverse complement strand
CTTCTGGTTTGTGACCGCAACTGTAACCTTGATCAGCGGACTTGCAATCTGGCTTTTTGGTCGCCGTTCAATTCATATTGGCGCCAGTGGTTTAGTCATGGGTTACTTTGGTTTCATCCTTTCGAACGCCTACCACAACGCCTCCATGGTCGCAATAATCGCCGCCATACTCGGTCTCTACTATTTCGGCGGTCTACTGTTGGCGTTAATCCCATCAGGCGAAAAAGGCGTCTCCTGGGAAGGTCATATATTCGGCTTCCTAGCCGGCATTGCTGCTGCCTTTTTGATGTAAATATCCATCTTAGACGCGATAAATCGCGTCTCTACACCGCATAAACACACAGCCGCTCTACGCACCACCTCTAAGCATGTCAATTATTGTTTACATTATCATTGACAATTTTCCTGACACGCAATATATTAACCTCATTACAAGTGAGCGAACATAACCATGACAACCATCGGCAGCTACATTAGAGAACTAAGATCAACAAAAGGCTTATCACAAGCTGATATGGCAAAAAAAATGCAGATGTCGCGCCCTACTTTTATTCAAATCGAAAATGACAACAGAGAATTAGCCATAAGTGAAGCTGAGAAGTTAGCTAGCATTCTAGGCATTTCTTTTGAAGAACTTAGACTCAAACGTACTCCAAGAAACATCGAGGTTACCGTTAATAACAAAACATCCTCGTTAAAGCAAACAACAAGCACTACACTCCGAATAGATGTCCCTCAAAAACATCTTGATAAGTTTAAAGAGATTTTACTCTATATTTGTGAAAAAATAAGCGGGCAACCTAATGTCGGCCAAACAGTGCTATACAAAATACTCTATTTTATCGACTTCGATTTCTATGAACGCTACGAAGAACAATTAATTGGAGCCACATATATTAAGAACCACTATGGCCCCACTCCAGTCGAATTTATAAAATTAATTGACAACATGAAACAAGAACACGATATTGAGGAAATAAAAAGCAAATACTTTAAATACCCACAAACAAAATATCTGCCATTACGTAAGGCTAATTTATCCCTGCTCACAGCAATTGAAAAAGACCATATTGACTGGGAACTGGCCAGATTAGCTGATAAAAGCGCCAAAGAACTTAGCGATTTCTCTCACAAGGATGTGCCTTGGATCACAGCGGAAAATAATCAAGCAATTGATTACGAAGCCGTCTTCTATAGAACAGACGCAACCTCAGTGAGAAGATACGATGATGATGACCTATGAAACTACTCCTAAATTCCTTCGTGACCTGAAAAAACTTAGCAAGAAACACCCCTCTCTAACTGATGATATGCAGATTGCAAAAAAAAATGCCCTTGAGCTTCTCCATATCCACAAAATCGACAACCACTCAATTGTTGAGCTAATAAACTCAGGATCTAAAAACACGAAATTTTACAAACTAAAAAAATTTGCCTGCAAATCACTAAAGAGACGTGGCGCCAAAAGCGGAATCAGACTCATTTATGCATACCACACGACCAAAGAAAAAATTGTGTTTCTCGAAATTTACTCAAAGTCAGATAAATCCAACCACAACATCGATAGGATCAAAACCCATACAATTGAGCACTAATCTAAATTTTCAAGACATGATCCTCATTCAGCAAAAAACATGCTAAAATACGCACATGCACGAATTTAGCATTATGCAAAATCTATTAAAAATCATAGAGAAAGAGGCGAAAGCTAATTCTTTATCTAAGGTTAATGGCATCACAGTGAAGATAGGCAAGCTACGCCAGGTAGTTCCGGAATTCATTGAATTCGCCTTTGCTACGATTGCCAAAGACACTATTGCTGATGGTGCTAAACTCAATATCGAAAGTATTCCAATAACCATTCACTGTGAAAAGTGCAACAAAGATTACCCTGTAATTGAAGATACCTATACCTGCCCTGACTGCGACAGCTTGGATATCAAAGTAATAACCGGCAAAGAGATAATCCTTGCCAGCATCGAAGGAGACCAATAAATGCAAATCCAAATTATGCAAGACGTTCTACAAGCGAACGACGCTAAAGCTGCTGAATTAAAAACGCTACTCAATGAAAAAAACATCCTGATGATCAATATCATAAGCTCACCAGGATCTGGCAAAACCACCCTCTTAGAAAAAACCCTGCCAGCGCTTAGCAGTAAATTCAAAATTGCGGTTATTGAAGGTGATGTGGAAACTGATCGCGACGCCCAACGCTTAGATCATTACGGCGTACCAGTTAGCCTAATTAACACCTGTGGCTCCTGTCACCTAGAATCAGTAAGCATCGAAAAAGCGCTCTCGGTTCTAGATTTAGACAATCTCGATCTAATCATTGTCGAGAATGTCGGCAACCTAGTCTGCCCAGCAGAATTCGATATTGGTGAAGATCACAAGATTGCAATCTTAAGCACACCTGAGGGTGACGACAAAGCGCTTAAGTATCCACTCCTCTTCCAAGAGGCCGCTTTAGCCCTCTTGAACAAGATAGATCTTCTGGAACATACTGATTTTAATAAAGATACCTTCTATGCTGATCTCAAAAAGCTCAGCCCCAATTTACAAGTGCTTGAAATATCGTGCAAAAAACAGATTGGCTTAGAGAATTGGTACGCCTGGCTTGAGGAAAAAATCCTTGCTAAAAAGGGCTCCAACCCTTAGTATGACTGCCGCGGAAAGCCGCTGATTTATCCTAAAAATTATTAATCCAAAGGAAGCGAAATATGAACGAAAACGCTGAAGTTTTACTTATATCGAAAAGTGATCTCCTTGCTGGAATTGATAAAGTGTTAGCCAGCCACAAAGTAGCCGCGCTAACAACCAAAGAAGAGCGTACGCTCTACGACTTTATCTCTGCTAGTAGCGAAATTGAACTTGATTACAAACCTACTGTTCTCTCTCCGAAAAAATTCTTCTTCCCACAAGATGAAGTTATCGTCGAATACACTGACGACGGTAAAGTTACAGCTAAAATAGATGCTGAGCCAATGATACTTTTCGGCATCAGACCTTGCGATATCAATGGCATTAAGATCCTCGATGAGGCTTTTGCTGATAGCAATGGTGATCCTAACTATTTAGCTAAACGTGAAAAAGCAGTAATTATCGGTATGGATTGTAAGGCTATCTGCGATGAAAACGCTTTCTGTTACAAAGTAAAAGCAAATTACGCGCACTCAGGTTTTGATGTCATGTTACAAGAGCAAGGCGATAAATATGTTGTCCAAGCAGTAACTGATAAAGGTCGTGAGTTTATGAAAAACTTTAACACCACTGCGGGCAACCAGAGTGATGTTGAAGCATTCTTAAACGAAAAAGCTGAAGGCTTTAAAGACAAAACTCCATTTAAAGATTTGGATAAACTGCCTGAGGTTATGGCTGCAAATTATAACCATAAAGTTTGGGATGAAGAAAGTAGCCGTTGTCTAAGCTGTGGTTCCTGCATCATGGTCTGCCCTACCTGCTATTGTTTTGATGTCGCTGACGAATTAGCATTGAGTCTAAAAAAAGGGGAGCGTATTCGTCGCTGGGATGCTTGTATGCTGAGTTCATTTGCAGAAGTTGCTGGCAATGAAAACTTCCGTGAAGACAAAAAGGACCGTTTGCACCACAGAATTAGCAGAAAATTTGACTACCTCATGAAAAAACATGGTCAGTCAGTTTGTGTCGGTTGTGGCCGCTGTGTTCGTGCTTGTTTAGCCAACATCAGCCCGAAAACAATTGTCGAAAAAATCACTTGCGACAAGGGGGAATAATATATGTGCGAATCATTAAAAATTGTCGGTAAAAATGATGATCTTTATCTACCTGAGCCAGCGCGCATCATTGAGATAAAAGAGTTTACACCACAAGAAAAATTCTTCCGTGTAGAAATCTTAAGCGGTAAAAGCCTAGGACATATGCCAGGACAATTTGTACAGGTATCAATTTTAGGTATTGGCGAAGCTCCAATTTCTGTTTCGTCCCCCCCTAGTGATGATAATAAATTTGATCTTTGTGTGCGTGCTGTTGGTAATGTAACTAACAAACTCCACACGCTAAAAGAGAACGATATTATTCATATTCGAGGTCCTTTCGGTCACGGTTTTGACAATAAGATTCTAGAAAAAATGGAAGGTAAAGAACTTCTATTTATCGCCGGTGGTATCGGTTATGTGCCATTGAGATCTTTGATTAATAAAGTTCTACCACAGAGTGATAAATACAAAAAAGTATCTATTCTTTACGGTTGCAAAACCCGTCCTGAAAGAATGTATCAAGATGAATTGGAACAGATTCATAATCTTGGCGGCAATGTTGAACTACTTGAAACTGTTGATAACGGTGATGATAAATGGAACGGTAATGTTGGTGTTATTACCACGTTGATTCCAAAAGTTGACTTCGATATTAACAATACAATTGCGGTAATTTGTGGTCCACCAATTATGTATAAATTCGTTTTACAATCACTCTTGGGACGTAACCTACCAAAAGAGAGTATTTACATGTCGCTAGAGAGAAGAATGAAATGTGGCGTTGGTAAATGCGGACACTGTCAAATGGAAGGCGTATACGTCTGCCAAGAGGGTCCAGTATTTAATTACGCTGACGTCCAGAATAATGAGGAGGTATTATAATGCCAAATGTTACACCAAATACAGCAGCTATTGAGCCACAAAAACCCAAAGTAGCGTTTTTTGAATTCGCTGATTGTGAGGGTTGTCAGCTCTGCGCAATTGACTTAACTCCAGAACAACTATTAGATTTAACTGCAGTTATTGATATTGTTGAATTTCGTGAAGCTTTCTCCGAAAAAGCTGATGGTAGTGATTCTACTGGTGGCGATAGTCACAGTGGTTACGATATTGCAATTATCGAAGGCTCTATTACGCGTGATAGTGATGCTGAACGTCTGAAAAAAATTCGTGCAGCTGCAAAAATCGTTATCGCTTTAGGAGCTTGTGCACACATCGGCGGAATTAATGCTCTTAAAAACTGTCAGACTAAAAAAGAGTATACCGAAGAAGTCTACCCAACTGATCCTAATAAATATGAAACTACAACCGCAAAAGCTTTAGATGAAATTATTAAAGTTGATGGTTTTATTCCCGGCTGTCCAATTGACACTGGTGAATTTATACGCGTAGTTAAAAATATAGTATTAGGCAAAAATCCTGATATTCCAACTTACCCAGTTTGTGTTGAGTGTAAGAAAAAAGAAAACGTTTGTGCTTACGAAAAAGGCATGATCTGTTTAGGCCCTATTACTCGCGCTGGTTGTGGTGCTCGCTGTCCAAGTAATGGCGGTTATTGTTTCGGTTGTCGTGGTCTTATTCCAGAACCAAATGTGAATGCGCAAGAAGATATTATGCAAAAATACAACCTCTCTTTTGAGGGAATGAAAGATAAATTTAAACTGTTTTTACAAAGAAGTAAGGAGGTATTTCCAGATGCCGAATGATGTTAAAGTAAATGTACACCACATTACACGTGTGGAAGGCCACGGCAACATTAAAGTTGACGTGAAAAATGGCGAACTAAAAGAGTGTAAACTCGAAATTGTTGAAGCACCTCGCTTTATCGAAGCGATGCTCAAAGGACGCCCTTACTCAGAAGCCGCTTTAATTACTAGTCGTATTTGTGGTATCTGCTCTGCTGGTCACCAACTGGCTTCATTAGCTACTAGTGAAGATGTTTTTGGAATTAAAATTTCTGAACAAGAAAAGCTGCTAAGAAAATTATTAAATGTCGGTGAGTTTTTTGAAAGTCACGTTTTGCACATTTACTTTTTGGCAGTACCGGATTTTGTTGGTGCAAAATCCGTACTACCTTTAGTAAGCACTCATAAAGACGTAGTTGTCCAAGCTCTGAAATTAAAGAAACTTGGCCACTATGTAGGTGATGTAATTGCCGGACGTTTAATTCACTCTATCTCTACTAATGTTAAAGCAATGACTAAGATTCCAACCGATGCAATTTTGGAAAGTATCATTGAAAAACTAAAAGATGCGAAAGAAGAATTAAAAATTGGTGCACAAGTTCTAAAAAAGCTGAACTTACCGCACTTTGAGCGTGAAACTGAATATATTTCACTCTATAAACCTGGTGAGTATGCCCTTTTAGAAGGGAATCTCTTCTCTAGTGATACTGGCGAAACTTCCTACAAGAACTATCGCGAATTAACTAACGAATACTTAGTTGATCACTCAACTGCAAAACGCGCCAAGCATAGCCGTGAATCTTTCATGGTTGGTGCGCTAGCCCGTTTCAACAATAATCACGAATGGTTATCAGATGACGCGAAAGCTTTTGCTGATGAGTTAGGATTAAAAGCTCCTTGCTATAATCCTTACATGATAACTGTTGCGCAATTTGTTGAGCTTGTACATATCGCTGATGACGGTATCGCCGCAGCTGAGAAACTACTTGGCATGAAGCGTGAACTTGAAGATAGATCGTTCCCAATTGTTGCGGGAACTGGTGTTGGCGCAATTGAAGTACCTCGCGGTATTCTCTATCACGAGTATACTTATGACGATAAAGGCATCATGAAAAAGGCGAACTGCGTCATCCCAACTGCTCAAAATTTAAGTAACGTTGAAGATGACTTTAGAGCATTAGTACCAACTATTCTTGATAAATCAAAAGAAGAAATCACATTAATGCTAGAAATGCTGGTACGTGCCTACGATCCATGTATCTCCTGTTCAGCTCATATTCTTGATGTTGAATTTGTTTAATGCCTAAGATTCTCGTCTTAGGTGTTGGCAATATCATCCGCAGAGATGATGGTATTGGACCAAGAGTCATTGAAAAACTAAAAAAACAGGGTCAACTTAATGTTGACCCTGTTGATGGTGGAACTGATGGACTAGCACTTCTGGATCTAATTGCTAATTATGATAAAGCCATAATAGTAGATGCAGTTGATATGCGTTTAGCACCGGGAACAATCAAACAGTTCTCCCCTCAAGACGCAAAAATTAATATTACGCATGACGCACTTTCAACACACGGCTTTGGTTTAGCTGAAGTAATTAGCTTCATGGAAGAACTAGAGATGAAAACCGAATTAACAATAATTGGGGTCCAACCAGAAGATATTACTTTCGGCGAAGGACTAACAGAAAAAGTACAACCAGCGCTTGGTGAAGTACTAAACATTATCGTGGATCAAATATCATGAATGAAGCACTATTAATTATTCTCGGATCAGCCTTAACAATCGGTTTTGTCCACACTTTAATTGGGCCTGACCACTACATTCCATTAATTGCCATGTCCAAGGCACGTAACTGGTCCATGAAAAGGACTGCGGTTATAACGCTGATTTGTGGCATTGCACACGTATTATCAGCTGCAATCCTCGGTATGATTGCTATGATTCTTGGACTTGCCATCACTAAATTAAGCTTCATTGAAGCTTCGCGTGGTAGCTTTGCAGCCTGGATGTTAATCTCTTTTGGCTTTGTATACTTCGTTTGGAGTATGTATAAAATAATCGCGAAAAAACATCATCACCATCATCTTGGCGAAGGTAAAAAAGAAATCACCCCCTGGATCTTAGTGTTAATTTTTGTGCTCGGCCCTTGTGAACCATTAATTCCGTTATTAATGTATCCTGCAATTGAGGGATCAATGGCAAATGTTTTAGCCGTTACTTTGATTTTTGGTTTTGCCACCATTGTAACCATGTTAACTGTAACTCTCGCTTCAGTTTTTGGAACAAGTTTCATTAAATTCAGCTTCATGGAGAAGTATGGTAACGCCCTAGCCGGTGCAATCATCTGTTTTAGCGGTATCGCTATTAAAACTTTTGGATTATAAATTATGTGTTATGCAATTCCCGCAAAATTAGTCGCAATCGAAGGCGACAAAGGTATTGTCGATTATTTCGGTGAACAACGAAAAGTTTTACTGGATCTCGACGACGTCAAAATTGGTGATTATATTTTCGCCCAAGGTGGCGTCATGGTACGCAAAATTCCTGAAGATGAAGCCCAAGAGATTTTAAAAACCTGGAAGGATATTTTCTTCGAACTTAAAAAAACTGACGAAGTAATGTCTAAGATTAATACTGAAAATATGCCTGAAAATGCCTTAGCTATACTCCAGAAAATCAATTTACGCCAGATGATTAAAAAAGATGAGATGCACACCCTCCTCGAGCTCACTGACCCAAACGAATTAAAAGTTCTTTACGAAATAGCTAACCATGTAAGACAACGCGAACATGGCAATGCAAGTTGCGTACATGGCATCATTGAATTCTCTAACTACTGTGCGGGTAACTGTCATTATTGCGGCATTCGTCATGATAAAAATATTCCACGCTATCGCATGAGTATTGACGAAATCATTGCAGCGGCAAAAGACGCTGTTGATACTCATGGATTTAAAGCCTTAGTCCTGCAATCTGGTGAAGATTATTGGTATGACGACGAGAAGTTAATTACGATCGTAAAGGCTGTACGCAAGTTAGGTACTTTAGTTTTTGTAAGTTGCGGTTCACGCAGCAAAGAAACATATAAAAAACTATATGAAGCCGGTGCTCGTGCTGCCTTAATGCGCTTTGAAACATCTAATCCTGATGTTTTTGCAACTCTGCGCCCTGGAACCACCCTTGCCGATCGTATTCAATTAATTAAATACCTAAAAGAAATTGGTTACGTAATAGCCACAGGATTTATCATTGGCTTACCTGGCACTACAACAGACGATCTAGTTAATGATATATTACTAACTAAAGTTTTATCCCCTGATATGTATTCCTTCGGACCATTAATTCCAACTGAAGATACACCGCTTGCGTCTACTTCAATGGTCACAAAAGACTTAGTACTAAAAACAATTGCGGTTAGCAGATTTGTCGATAGCAATTCCAACATCCTCGTCACCACCGCTTTAGAGACCTTAGATGTTGAAGGTAGAAAAGAGGGATTATTAGCTGGCGCCAACTCTTTGATGCTCAATATCACTCCGATGCAATACCGTAAACTGTACGCGATTTATGACGGAAAAGTAACTGATAATCAAGAGGTTACACAAAGCATACAAGACACAGTAGATCTGTTATATTCCTTGGGACGTGCGCCCACAGATATAGGTTTTTCATGCAATACTAATACCGAAGGAGAAACTAATGAGTAAAATATTTTATCTAAGTGAGATTGTTAAATTCGCAGTTGAAAAAGAGAGACAAGCTTATGAGCTATATAAAATGCTGCATGATGCTTCTGCGAGCGAAGAATCAAAAAAATTATTTAGCTATCTCATGGAACAAGAATTACAACATGAAAAGTTCTATGAAGCTATGCTTGGTGGTGTTACAGAAGAACAATCCCCAAATGTAAAAGAAGATAACGAGTACACTGCATATATAGACGAATTAATTGATGCAAGCCGAAAGATTGCGCCATACCAAGATTTAGATTTTAACGATTTAAACTCTGTTTTAGATTACGCTATGGCTCGTGAAAAAGACTCTATTCTCTTCTATGTAGGACTAAAGAATCTAGCTCCTAAAGCCACGCACGATCATATTGATCAAATCATAACAGAGGAAGAAAAGCATTTAGTTATACTGAGCAAACTAAAGAAATAACTTCCAGGCAATAAGCAACAAAAGATCTCGCATTTTGCGAGATCTTTTTTAAATCAACAAGATAACTTCGCAAATGAGTTATCCTGACCTTTTTCAAATTGACACCATTTCGATAACAACTCAGTTGTTTGATAATCACCCCCAACATCTTTATTCATTTCTTGTAAAATACTATTTTTCACAACGCCGCTAGGGATATTTTCAATAAGAAACGTAATATTCAGAACAAACGGACTATCTCCAATCAATATTAAAACACTTATCTTCCCATCTATAATGTTATTTGGTTTATCTATCAACCTAAACATAGTTTTAAATTGTTCGCGGCAACCTTCTTTATCAATCTTAGACAGCGTTACTAATCCTACATCTGATATCTTTGTTCTTTCAGATATAAAATCATGAGTAACCTTGCTAAACTGTTGATAATTACGCGCTAATTCTAATAAAAAGCTTTCAGCTTTATCAAAATTAACAAACGTCATAAAAAAACCAGCACGAAACTTCACTGAACCAAATTTAAAACCACTTCCTCTATTATGATCCACAGTCGATGGAAATATAACAGGATTAATATCCATACACACGTACGGAATAGCAAACCCTTCTCTATCAAGCTTATATTCAATATTTGGGTCCATAGCGTGATTCGTTGGATCTAGCAAATCAAATGTATTATCGCTTTCTTCCCTAAGACGCATATCTATCGCATCTTTATGCGCCGTGGTAAATTCCTCAGAAAATTCACATGTGCGATAAAAGCACGGAAAGTTATAGCGTGGTCCTGACTTTCTACGTATTAATGCCACCTCTGCTTGTTGCTGTCTAATACATCTATTTCTATATGCAACCAACATATCATAAATCGATTGCGACTTTGCGCTATCAAATAAAGTTCCCCAGTCTGTACTTAACACATTCACATTTGGTTTTTGAGACAACAAATAGGCTATAATCCCATCATTACTGTCTAATACAGCTTGATACAATGCTGTCCGTCCCACAACATTATGCGACATTAAACTTACACCAGTCTCTACTAACAACTTAACATTATCCAAGTCATTTCTACATATAGCATCTAGCAACTTTGCACACAATCTTTTATTAGTATGAATAAAATTCACATTCAATCCGTCAGAATTATCATCATTTTTTTTATTCTTAGCCCTTACCCCGCTTACAGATGATACAGATGGAGAATTCTTGCTTGCAATAAAACGCCGTTTATTCACACCTCCAGATCTACGATTCAGTGCAATAGAACGCCGAGAACTTGGAGATTTTTTTATTACTTGCTCTGCAAAGAAAACATCATCAGCAAGAAAAATACATGAAGTCAATGATCTGTTATTAGCAACTACCGCTGTCCATTGTTGAATACCATAGAAATCTTGATTCATTGTGCTAGGATTACCGTGTAGATCCAAATCAATCAACGCACACCGTTCAGAATCTTGTAAAAAACTAAAGATTGCTGTCAAACCATCAATATCAAAAGCATTATTAGCAAGATTCAAACTACGAACATTCTTATTCAATGCTTCAGCTAATGCCGTAACACCTCTATCAGTCATTTCGTTACCAGATAAGTTAAAATCACACAAGAATTTGTTTGCAGCAATATATGGACACAAACTTATTATGTCATTATCTGTAACTCCTGCTGCAACCAACGATATTCCATTAATAACATAAGATCTGGCCAGTATTTCACGCAAATAAATCACAGCGCCTTGCTTTAGTTTTACACCATCTAAAACTAATCTTCTAACCCCCTGACCTGCCAACATCAATTCCGGCAATAACTTCTCCGCACCGAACGTCAAAAATGAACCGCTGAAATCAACCACATGGACAACATTTTCAGTAGCACGCAAATACTGAATAATAGCTCGCAAATGATACTCATTTACACACCGACTACCAGAAAGGTTTATTTGAAAGAGCTTAACTGAATTAAGAGCACTTATTAACCCATCTTGCAGTTGCTCAGGATAATTAAGCATTATATATTTTGAACGAAGCTCAAGATTATCCAATGAACTACAATTCTTAATCTCTAAAACAGACAATGATGCATTTGACGGCCTAACCAAACGAATTAATGTTTTCGTAGGCAGGGCACAACAACCATTCAACGTCACCTTTATCAGTCGCCTACTATGCACCCGACAAGAATCCAGAGACATAGAATTATCAACATAAAGAAACTGTAAGTTTGGTGCAATAATATGCAATCGTTTTAAACCAGCATTATTTTTAGCGCATAAAGTCTGCAAACAAGGGAACTCTGTTGCTTTTAATTCAATATCAATATTCTGCCATAATGTGATATTACTAATATTCAGCTCCACAATATCAGGACAAAGCTCAGCTATCATCTGCATACATACTGAAGTTAGAGTAAGACATCCCGAAATATTAAGCTTGCGCAACCTAGGCGACTCTTTTAAAATACGACGCAAGTCTTTATTAGTTAGCAAACGATAATCAGTTAGATCTAGATCTTTATGTCCTTTTTTTGCAATTGCATCTATGTGTAAACTATATTTACTACGCTCAAAGTTTAAACCCTTGTGTTTTAAAGCGGCTATTACTTTATCCCGTGATTCCGACAAAATTAGTTGCATGTATAAAGTCACATCACCATTTGACATACCATCAATTGCTGCGCTCAATATTCTACCATCTGCTTGCAAAAACGATAGTTCCGCTAAGGCTTCATCTGGTTCTAGATGTTGGCCCATACGTTTACCATCTAGATACAAAGATAGCGTATCGCGCGATAATGAACGCGTCATTTGCAACTTATGCTCATCAGCATAACCAATAACCTGTGCGACATCATGATTGAAAACTGTTCTTACATGCCCCAAAAAACCGCTTAGAGTATCAGGCAGCTCATCTTGACATAACAACTCAAGATAGTAGGCAACTGTTGGCATAATATGCTGCAGTAACTGCATGTGTTTGATATCAGGCTGTTTCTTAATAATCTCTTGCATCAGAACAATTGTATTAAAGATGTGAGTAATGAAACCAGGAAATAAATAATATGGTCGAAAACCACTTCCTACTTTACCCTCAATCCAACGGTTAACATCTTTACCCCCTTTAGAACCAAATAATCGTAAATATCCAGAATACTGATCAACCTCTTTGAGAAAGATATCACAAATCATTCTACCAGGATCTAAACGCAACAACTCTTCAGCAGCCTCTTTATTGATTGATTTTTGCATATTAGGCTGCATTAACAATATAGGATTAATATTTAGTTGTATTTTATCTAACTCAGAATCATGACGCTTTATATCTGCTGGACTTGCAAAACAGCACTCTCGAGCCAATTGCAATGGCATTTGCTTTCTTTCACTTACAGAACTATCAATAATGCGCACGAAGTTTTTAGAAATAGCATCGCGATGCGGTGTCAATATCAATTCCAAAAAAAATCCTAATGAAAACGATTTTGGATCGAATCCAATATTTCTATAATCAGGCAAATCACGCAATGTAACTAGGTTGTACTCGCTAGTAGTAATCATCAATACTGGAAACTTATAGACCTCACCCTTCTTCTTCAGAATCCATGCAAACAACTCTGAACGCAAGGAGTCATCACCGATCAAATATGCGCTAAACAAATTTGCCGTATGGGTAATAGCTGAATTAACTGGATTCTTAATCAGACGATGCACCATACCTCCGTGAATAAACTCGCATTCTCGTACCGTATCATCATTAACAGATAAAAAACCTACTGGTAACCGATCAACAATCAATGAACTTAAACACCCAGCAACTAAAGGCTGATTAGGCTGATTAGACTGTTTTTGCACGCTAATACTTTCTATATAAACAGAGTTTACACCTTGAGGCGCATCACTAATAGTAACCAAACTACGCAAATTACGCCAACATGCTTCATCATTAAGATCTACTTGCGCTCGACGACCATTCTCGTATGGATAATAACGCAACAAAGTTAAGATCTCTGAGGTTCTAACAATATTGTCATTAACCTTTGATTCAGCCTCTTCTACAACTCGAAAGTAATAGTCATAATAAGACTCATCAAGCCAAGTCATATGCTGATAATAGTCACTAGCAACGGCTTTATTCAAAGCTAAATAATAAACTAACGACTTAATAGAAACTCGCAGTTCTTTTGGCGATATCGGATTTGTGTTTGAATGGTATTGCTCAATGCTTTTGGCAAACATACCTAAAGCCGGATTAACCAACCACTTCTTTTCATCTGCCTTAGCGTTGACAAAATGTTTTGCATCCCAGAGCAATGGCGTTAATACTCCGTGAAACAAGCTATAGAGTCGCCAATATTCCTGTCCAGTCAATTTAATTGCCAACGACCAGTTTGCAACCTTCTCTTTCTGTGTTTTTATTACAACCTCTAGAACTGCAATATCCTCAATCATTGACGATACTTGCGCTGGAGTTGATAATTGTTCTATCAACTTTTGCAGAAGATTTACCAATTCATCTGGGATCGAAATCCCAAACTCCAGATATTTATCGGCAATCTCCGTCCCAGTTAGCAATAGATCTTTGATATGCACAAACTGTTGCCATTCAGTTTGAAGCCTTATCCTACACTCTCGCAGTGATTCGTCCTGATGACGTAGCGGCAGCACAGCACGTTGTGCATCTGTCAAATCGTCTGCAGATGAAGATAACTTATTTAGATATTCTTCAAGCTCAACAATATCGTTAGTTAACTCATGAATATTATTTGGCAAAAAACAAAACTGTTGCATCTTAACAAATAGCAGTTCAGGTACACTATTCTGATCGTTTAAATACTGATCGCATTTATTTGCTGCCTTAGCAAATACCACATTAAGTTTTACATACGACTCTTGTACAGATTGTAATACTGAGCGCAACATATTCATCTGTTCATGCTGCTCCTTCAACTTATCATCAGGTAAAGGATAATAAAACAACTCTAGTTGTTGATTATTATGTTGCTGCGCGCGAACTCGAAGCATCTGAATATCACACATAGCTTGGTTACATAACTGCCCAAACTTTGCTGCCAGCATATATTGATTTGACAGCATTGTAATAGCATTACGATAGTTATTTGCGTACGACTCACCAGCAACCTTATAATTAAGAGCCAAATCAAGAATTATATAATTTAAAAAAGCGTATACAGGCTTCTTGATATCAAACAAGAAACCTGGACGTATATCAAAACACTCGAAATCCGAGATATGAAACTTAATAAATTCCCGAGATATTAGCTCGTGCATACGCATATTACTATATTGCGGATCAGGTGAATTACTATGCAAAAATGATTGCCGTAATTTCGTAAACACATTAAATAATTCAACATCACCTGTTAAGAGTTGGGCATGAAGTACTGAATATGTCAAAGGATCCTTAATACTTGGGGCAATTGGCGGCTGCAATGCCTCAATTAGCTGTTGCGGCGTACCTTTTAACCGATCCTCACAAAGAGGATGCCCCTCTTTATCAAGATGAAATCCAGCTGGCGAATATTCACCAATACTTGAAACCGAAAACTGTACTAGACGTAACAAGCGATCAAAGTACTCGCTAATATTGCGCTTTTGCGTCAATGTAGGCTTCGCAAACTCTTCCAATACAAAGGCAAATTCTAGATCCGAAAATGGATTTGGCGTCTCATTAGCTAACGAACCAAGTGCCAACAAACAAAAACGCACGCGATGACCATTCGGCCCATATGGCGGCATACCAACTATATTTTGAGCATCAGAAATAATTAATCGTACTAGCTCCTTCAACGCAACTGTAAATTCCGCTTGCAGTTCCAGAATATTCTCAACAGACATAGTTTCACTACTGAATTTTTCCCGCGCAAACGCTAATTCAACCATATATTTTTGCCATTCAGCTCGCACTGGCACCAATTTCAGATATGCAGATAGCGCAGGATCTTGGACCTGAACTTGCGCCTCATCCGAAAGATCAGGCGGAGAAGGCTTAGTTATAATATTTGAACTGATTGTAGCTAGCCTATTAACGTACACTCTGTCTTGGTCATCAGCAAAATAATCCTGTGTAACAGAATATAAGTCCCATGCTTGCTCCGTTAAATCACAAGCAATAAGTTTATTACCGACATATTCAACAGTATTAAATAGCTTGCGCATAGCAGCAATATTATTAGGCTTCTGTTTAGTAGCCTTTAATTCATCGACAATAAACTCTTTCAATAAGTCATAATGATATCGCGCCTCAATACTATTAATATTATAAATTGTCGGCAACAACTCCTCTAGGAGCGCGCCTTTTTTATACCTACCACGAAGTGTACCATGCAGGTGATTAAACGCGGTTTGAAACTGTATTGGACGTGACTTCGCCTCAGGCCTAGCTGAACTTACCAAAACACCCGACGCCGATAATACACCTGTAAGCTCTTGCAGCTTATACGCCTCATCTTCAAGTTTATATTTCTCGGCAATCCCAATTGAAAAATCAAATAATCGATAAAGAATATCACTTTGATTTTCAATTAGTAGTTTATTATGGAAACTTTGAACATTGTCTTCTTGATATAAGAATACAATAATCTCACGACAATCTTCGGCAGTAAAATAACCCTTATTTGCCGCCGTTAACAATACATCCATATGTCGAACTGCGTGCTGCAAATCATTACGACTAATAAAATGCGAAGCATTACATAATAAATCTTTAATATCTTTTGATAATTGTTGTTGCTGCTCTTTCAGCATACGAATCTCCAATTTCCCTTATAAAATACAGCACCCACTATTATTAACATTTTTATCAACAGCACAATCATTCTTTTCGTTAGATCCATTTTCCACCAACGACATGCCAACAAATACCATATCATCTCCTTTTTGCGAATCAGCGCTCGACAATTCAGTCGGTTCCATCTTATTGCGTTCAGCATTAATTTGCTCAAAAACATGATCAGTTAATTGCTGCGCCAACGTTGTCGCATTAATCTCACCTGATATTCCTGATATAAGCTGTTGCATAGCCTCTTCGTCCAATCCTGCATCACAGTAATCCATTCCATTTGGATAGCATCCTGCTTGTTTTTTACAAGGGAGATAATCAACGTATCCATCTGAAACACCAAAAACAATTGTATCTGGCGGAACAACTTTATCAACTTGCGTAATCTCCCAAAACTCCCCAACCCCTCCCTTGGCAGGATGCTTATATTGGTCTGGAATCTGGGCTGTCATCTCAGCAGATACCTGCTCATTGCCACCTGCATCTCCACGTAGCGCAACACGTGACGGCATTATTGTTGAAAAATTACGTGTTGCAGGATCAAAAGCAAAGATCGCTGTATCACCTATATTGAACCCAATTAATCTAAAACCATCCTTAGTAGGAAATGCTCGTAAACACGCCAATGTGGCTCTCTGGCCATCCGGTGAAGAGTAATCCTTTGTTTTTATTTTAATCTCATCGGCAACCAGATCTATCAAGCCAAACATATTTGTTTTTAACTCATCAGGTGAATCATATGCTGCAAAAAGACGCGTAATGTTTTTAGTTCCAAAATGAGCAGCTCGCGCGATTCTTTGATCAACATGACGAGCATTTGCATTCTCACGCTCGATTTGCTCCAAGCGTTGTGCTGGCGTAAGCCGGATATCACTATCGAAAGCATCCGGGGAAAGATGATCATGCCCCCCACAACCATCTGCGCAAGCAATTATATGAACATCCTTACCATAGCGAATATGTGCAGCATCCAAGACAATAGATGCCTGAGCATGCTGTTTATGTTTATTTGAAGTAACAAAATTGCTCCCAGCCATTAATACCCGATTATCAGTTAACGTATTTTTTTGAAAAAATCGTCCTGCTCGGAAAATTTCAGAAGAATTGCTATTATCATATTCAACTTCCGTATAGTAAATACCTAGCTCCTCACTGCGCCCAACACCCAACACAACGAGATCTTTCCAGCTTTTAATTTGCGCGCTTAACTGTATCTCTTTCTTCAACAGCATACGCCTACCTTCTTTTGCTTCAACTTTTTGTTTACACAGTAATGGCTCCATTTGCAACATACAACCTATACGGCTATTAACTGGCATTTCTTGTTGCATAAAATATTCCTGCAATAAAACTACAACCAGTTTTGCATATTTCTCATCATACGAAGTACTATCAAAATCCTTCGCGCAAGAATTTAATTTTTCCTCATACTTTTTAAAATATTCCCAGTCCGCATCTAAATATGCTGTTATTAGTATTTTAATCTCTTCAACATTACGAACTGCATAACTTGTAGCTCTTTTCTTCGCCATAACATCTCCCTTTTACATCACTAAATATTAACTTACTCGCAAAGCAGATTCTGTTTGATTTTGTCTTTGACGCGCACAATCCCAGTCTGTTTTAAGCTGAGTATATTTCTCAAAGTTATTAAACTTCACAAAAAATTCTAAATATTCATCCAAACAATCAACTGCTTTTTGATTCTTTTGCACTAATGCTTCAGTAAATAAGTCCTCATCACAAGGGTTCTTTTGCGTAAAGTCTGCGCCATACATTAGCAACAATGAAAGAATACTCGAATCGAAATGGTGACTCCGTAGAGCACTTTGCAAAATAGTACCACCATCTCTAGCCAAGGCATTTACATCAGCCTTATTCTTAACTAGCAACCCTACTAAACCATTATCACCTTGAAATACCGCCACTTGTAAAGCTGTACGCCCCCCATCACCCTGGGCATTTGGATTTATCCTATAATCACCAGTTAACAACAATTCTAAACAGCGCTTGGCACCGCTCTTAACCGCCAAATGTATAAGCTCATCACCAAACTGAAATTTATGTCCTGCAATTTTAGGAAATTCCGTTAAAATACAGGCCAACACCTTATCAGAATCATAGCATTTTATTTGATAGTAATCGCAATCATCAACAACACAAAGTTTTGCCCATCGCTGCATACGCGCATAAGTTTCTAAGCTATTTCCAGCTTGCTCATCAAGCGTCGCATATTTATCAAAGTATAGCTTAAAGATTTCGCCATTATTACTCGTTATGGCTTCCATAATCGGCTTATCACCTTTCGCAGTATAATTTATTTCAGCATCAAACTGCGCCTTATTATCCAAAAGAGCCTTCGTTACAGCAACATGTCCATTCCATGTTGCATCTAAAAGCGCAGTACGATCAGTAGTTGAGCGAACGTCTACACCAGCGCCTAGAACAATCAGCGCTAAAACCAATTCTAAGTAACCATCGTGAGCAGCAATATGCAAAGCGGTTCGACCATATTCTCCAGGCGCATCAATTGCAATTTTTGTACCCATAAACAGCATTATTATTTTTTTCTTATTTTCAATTACTTCAGGGTTTTCCTGATCACTTAATTTGCCTCGACCCTTAATAGCCAAATGTATCGGTCTATATCCATATTCATTTTGCGCGTTCACATCAGCACCGGCCACTATTAATTTACGCACAATTTCAACATGACTCCCTAAGCACGCAAGGTGTAAGGCGGTGTTCTTATTCTCGCCTTTTAGATCTAATAGTTTTTTTAAATTCTTTGATTTCTGGTATTTTTCCGACTGCAATAGTTTTGTAACTCTCTCAAAATCACCATACTCACATGCCTCCATGAAAGTATTGTACAAATCTAATAACTTTTTGAGTCTCTTTTCAATCTGTCCTAGCCGAGCATCACGTTGATAAAGGTGCTCAGTAGTTTTATTCTTAGAATCTAACATACTTAGCAAATCAGTATTTAATTGATCGCGACTCTGAACCAATTTAGAAATCAACAAACATAACTCATCTTCCGATTCAAACATTAACGAAGGATAAGACTGCTTCTCTGTTTCAAGCTCAACATTAAAGTCTTTTCGTAACTCAGCTTGCTTTTCTGAGGTCAACTCAACCCTTTTTCCATCTTCCATAACGTGATTTTTTAGTTTCCAAGCATTCACTAAGCCTTCAAAAAATTCGCTATGTAGCTGTAATAAACGCAAACCGAACAACCTCTGCTTCACCTTACTTAGATCTTCAATGATTATCCTTTTGTTGTTACGACGAATTTCTGCTCGCGATTCATTCAGAATTTCAAACTGCAGATTCAAAACCTCAACTTTACGATGCAACATCTCCATATCTTTATCCAACTGAGCTATCTGCTGCATGATCTTAGATGCCGAGGTCTCTCTTTCACTCTCAGCTACTGTAACCCTCCTTACAGTACGCGCCATTGGATCCACCTTCTGGAAAAAACCTCCACCACTGTTTTTACTCATGCTTACTCCAAAAACATCAATTAATCAATATGTTATAAACTCTTATTAAACCTTGATTGCATTATATTTGATCTCGGCAAATTTGTCTAAGCAATAAACATTAATATACGTATTTATCCCAAGGACTTCTTTATTAAAATACGACAGACAATATACACAAATAAAATAGCTATCAGAGCTATACAGATCTCAACTTATTAACTAAGGCTTGTTAATAGAACTAGATGTAATGCATCACTTTTCACATTTATGCAAGTAACCAAAATATATCACTGAAATGGTAACCGCTCCACAAGTGATGAGGCTAAAACCCGTACCTAACATTAAGATATAATCCTTAGAAAAATAACCATGCACACAAGCCGCTAATTGTACAACATTAAATCCTAGAAATGTGAGCAACGCAATATTCTCAGCGCTTTTTTTGCGCCATATCTTAATTGCCTGCGGAATAAACAAAAACCCATGCACAATCAAAGCCACAGAAAAAACCAAATCAGCAACATACTGCACAATATGCATAAAACCCTCCTAATATTAATCGTAGAGACGCGATTCATCGCATCTCTAACCACCATTCTAGCCCATTCAACAGACCTCATCCACGCCCCATTGCTTTATATAGCATAAATGCAATAATACAATCAAAACAGAGGAGCACTAATACATGCAAAACAAGAACATAACATTCATCGGCAGCGGCCATATAGCTCAAAGCCTTATCGTAGGCTTAATCAACAGTAACTTTGCTCCTAAGAACATTTGGGCAACAGGCATAAATACAAACAAGCTCTCGCAATTAGCAGCCACATACAAAATCAACACCACCAGTGATAATGCAGCCGCTGCAAAACAAGCTGACATCATAATATTAGCTGTCGCACCGCAATTAGTTAAAACAATCGCTAGTGAAATTCACGATCATATCCAAACTAAAGATCCTATAATAATTTCTTTAGCAGCTGGCATAAACTATAAAGAACTACAAAACTTATTTATGCCTCACTCCAAGATTATTCTCGCCATGCCCAATACACCAACTGCAGTTAATGCTGGCGTAACTGCACTCTTTACACCAAGCAATAATGAGGACAATACATTAACAATCGCAACCAAACTTTTTCAATTAGTAGGTCAAACTGTACAACTTGCTAGTGAAAAATTATTCAATATAGTAACTGTTCTCTCCGGTTGCGGACCGGCGTATTTCTATCTAATGATGGAAGCACTGCAAGAAGCCGCCATGGATATGGGACTCGATACTGAAACCGCTCGCACACTAACAGTACAAACGGCTATGGGTGCAGCTAAAATGGCAACAATTAACCAAAAACCTCTATCGAAATTACGCCAAGATGTCTCCCCACCAGGTGGCGTGACAGAACAAGCAATTTTGTCGCTCAAACAAAACAATATAGAAAAGATCTTTGCCGAAGCTCTCAGCGCTGCTAAGCAAAAACTTTCTAGCTAATAGCTTTGCTTAGAGACGCGATAAATCGCGTCTCTACGAGTTGCATATAATATATAATTTAATTAATCTTTACGTCCAGACTTTGAAATTTTACGAATAGCAGTTTTTGCCTGTTGCACTTTACCTATTGCACATGGACCACCAACACAACCACCTTCACATCCCATAACTTCGAGAAAATTACACGCTCCAGGTTTCTGCGCATGTTTTTTCAACTGCTTAATTGTTTTCTTATCTAAGCCATCAATATATTCAACTTTTAATTCTATTTCTGGATGCGACTCTTTTAGCATCGCATCAGTCACGCCACATGTTGTCGCAAAACCACGCCCTGCTTCACTCGGATGATTTTCCAGCTCGATAGCTTCGCACTTACTTACATCAATATCATCCGCCATAAATAGCGCCTCTATCTCTTCAAAAGTCAGCACATAATCAACACATTTATTTAACTGCGCCTCTTTTCTTTTAGCAATACATGGACCGACAAAAACTGTTAATGCATCAGGGTGTTCAGCTCTTACTTTTTCAGCAGTGTAATACATTGGGGATTTAGTTGTAGAAACAAATGGCTTTAATTCTGGCAGATGTTTTTCAACTGTTTCGACATATGCAGGACAACATGAAGAGGTCATCATCGATTCACCCTTTTGCATACGTTCAGTAAATTCTTCAGCTTCTAACTTTGCAGTAATATCAGCACCACCTGCAACCTCAACAACGCGATCAAAACCAAGCTTAACCAAAGCCGCCGCGATCTGTTCTAAACTACCATTAAACTGTCGCCCAGCAATTGCTGGCGCCACCATCGCAATAACTTCACGTCCCCCAACCAGCTCTTTTAACACATCAATAAAATGAGATTTTTCCATAACAGCACCAAAAGGACATGCTGTCATACACTTCCCACATGAAACACACTTATCAAAATCAATAACCGCTTTACCGCTACCATCTTTATGAATAGCGCCAACAGGACATGCATCCTCACAGGGAATCGGGACACGAATAATAGCCTTATAAGGGCAAACCTGCGCACACCTTCCACAATCAATACATTTATCATGATCGATAACTGACTGTCCTTTTACAACCCGAATCGCATCTTTCGGACAGTTCAAAGTACAAGGCCTAGCCATACAACCACGACAAGCATTAGTAATCAGATACTGCGACTCAACACAACCGCTACAAGCGATATCCAGAACACTTAACACCTGCCCATTAGCAGGTGATGTTCGCTCTAAAGCCCGACGTGCATACTCAGTTAAGGTAGTTAACTCATCATCATCCTCAACCGCATATCCCAATGCACTTAAGATACGCTGCTTCACAATCGCGCGCTCTTTATATACACAACAACGCAGATACTCACTGCGCCCCCGCGGAAACATCTCAACTGGAATCGCATCAATCTCTTTCACCAATTTACCAGCTCGCAATAAGCGCGCTAAACGCGCCAATATGTCACGACGAATTCTCGTAGCATTGTTCTGATATTTCATTTTAGACACCTAAATATATATTACGGAAATTGTAGCACAACACAGGTATTTATTTGGCATCTCCCATAATAACCTGCTCCAAATACCTCTTAAGCTCAGCACGAGTTAACAACTCCTCTTGTGTAGTACAACTTATAGCGACCACTGTATCCAAATACTTTGCTCCACCAAATTTGCATAACTGCTTTAACATTGAAACACAGAGATCCATACCTTCGAAGGCATCACCAGCTGAGGTAAACATGCCCAGAAGTTTTTTACCTTTTATCAGTGAAACATTGTTTTTAAATAGCGCATAAAAACGATCCAGAGCTGAGCTCGTTGAGCCGGTCACCGACCAACAATAAACAGGACTTGCGATTACAATTAAATCAGCATCAGATAACTCCTGCAGGACACTATTAAAATCATCATTTAATATACAGCCAGGTTTATCAATAACTTTTTTACACATGTCACAATGCGCACAACCACGAAAATCCATCTTGTATAGATCATGTTGTTCGACCTGCCAACCAACTTGCTTTAATAATTCATGCGCCCAGTTTACCAACACAATAGTGTTACCCTTTTTTAATCTTGGTGTTCCGTTTAGAATAACTGCTTTTTTTGACACTGTTTGCTCCTTTGTTTGTTCGTGTTAATTTTCGTAGAGACGCCCAACTTGGGCGTCTTTTTAAAATTCATGAGACGCATTGCTATGCGTCTCTACGATTTTATTTTATTATTTAATTATTTCGTAATATTTTATTGCCACTTCCTTGTCCCATTTGCGGACAAAACAAGTGCTATTGCGCACAAAATGAAAACCACATTTTTCCAACACACGCCCTGAGGCAGCATTCTGCATAAAGTGCAAAGCAGATATTTTACTCAATTTCAGCTCAGAAAAGCCATAGTCAATTATCGCCATAACAGCTTCGCTCATATAACCTTGCCCCCAATAATCCACACCTAACCAATAACCAAGTTCAGGAACGCTACCATTATCCTTGATGACAAGCCCTACCACTCCTATTAACTCACCGGTAGCTTTTATGGTTATGGCAAACACTGCCTGCTTTCCTTCAACCTGCATAGTTGCCAAATGCGCAATCCACTGCGATGCTAAACCGTCTGGATATGGATAAGGGATCATAATCGTCTGATCTGCTATAGACTGCTGATTAGCAAGCATTTGTACTTTAGCAGCATCATTCGCATCCAATACCCGCAATAATAATCTTTTAGTTTCAAGCATATGCATGATCCTCTTGAAGTATTTTATATTCGCGCTACAATTGCCGCTTTCCAATAACGAAGTAATCTAACACTATGCCACCAAGCAAACAAGACACTGAAATTCTTCCAGCCAATCCACCAGACTATGGCAGCATAAATGTAGCCAATCAGCTACACAACCGGATGAAGCGCCATGCAGATAATGTTGCTGCGCGCTCGATCGCACTCAAAACCACAATAAAACCAGAAAGCGTTAATCAGATAACACCCTTAGAGCCTACGCCATTCACTCAAGTTACAAGCGACATGATCGATAAAGAGATCCGCTTACAAAAGATAAGGGAAAAAATTCTTCAGCGTGAAAAAACCATCTACCATTTACGCGCCATCCAGTTTTTTGGTTTTCACATTGCATCCATATTAGAAACCAGTCTAGCCGCAACAAAAAACTCACTTACAAATACCGTATTTAAAAGCGATAACGCAACCGGTAAACAAACGTTTACGATATGCAGTGATTTTATCTTCATCCTTTTACCACTACTAACCGATATTGGACTAGCAATCATTCCTCGCCTAGTAACAAACCAAAAGAAAACTATTCGCGTGCTACTTGATAAAGCCATCTCACTAGGAGCTGGTGAACGCGACTTTTTTATAGCTCGCCGTATTCACTATAAACATGAGAATTCAGATCCAGCAGACAAAATGGAATCAGGTGAAGCAATGAGTGTCGAAGCAGATCTCGATAATTTAGAATTCATCCAGAAAGCCGCGAATATTGTCGAAGAAATAGAACAACGCAAAAAAAACATCAAAGATAACAGAAGAAATACCTTCTTTGGCTCAGAAACAACTCAAGCAACACTATCAACAATTGCTCTTATTAAAGTAATCGTCGCTAATACCGCCTTTACAAACGGCAGCTTTGGTCAATCCATTTTTAACAACTCCTTTGACTGGGTACTTACAATCTTTCCAACTGTTACGACGTTTCTACTTGGTCTTTACAACTATCAAAAAGTTACAACAAATAAACATAGAATTGGTGAGAAAATTACAGAGGCTAAAACTCTACCAAAAGATACAGTAAACCAAACTACACTCAATGCGGTTTTTGCGAAAAAAATAATAGATGCAACAACTATAAGCGAAACACCCGTACCCCTTACACCATAATGTTATGCGCACTACTCAGGTTTACATGCAAAGAATATTATAAAACAGCAAAGTCGACACTCACAGTATTGGCTTTATCTTTATAATCATAGCGCAGATCACTAACAAGTTTCTTTACCATCACCAATCCAAGACCACAGAATCAATAATCGCTGGCAAAGTTAAGCTCAGCTCCTTGGTTATCGAGGCATCATCTTAGAAAAAAATAAAATATAGCATCATTTCAAGCGAGGACAAATCGTCACTTTTTAGGCATGCACGTCCAAGCGCCCCAGGTTCCAATCCATTTCTTATGTTTAGCCTTGGGGTGATATTGCACAGAAATAGAACGCGCTGCATCATGATAAAAGGCGATAACGTCGTAACAGGTTTTGTCTTTATTCACAGCATGAACTGTGAAGTGCTTTGGCGCTCCCACCTTACCCCAATCAACTTCTGAGGTTTTCGGTGTTGCATCCTTGCCAAAGGCTGGGACTAAAATAAAAACTGCCAAGAATAAGACTATGATCTTGTTTAACATATCTACACTCCCTCTGATAAATGAACGTAACTATTCAGCCATTTCTC
>JAGLTR010000071.1 GCA_023135155.1 Gammaproteobacteria bacterium | reverse complement strand
CCGCTTTAAAATTTCATTTTTCGCCCAAATCTACAGCACTACTGACCGTTCTGCTAACTTAGAAGTTCACGGCGCTGAATAATTACAAATGAACAAAGATCAATTCTACATCGCTCCGCCTACAACGCCAACAAATTCGGTCTATTTCACCACAGCACAAACCTAAATAACGTGTTATAATCCATTTCGCTTTTTATTCAATCCATATTGCAATGCGCAAGGAGCTCGTCATGTCAAACCAGGCTAAGATACCTCACTCTTTCCATATTCCGGTCATGGGCACTGGGTTTACCATTGACACGCCTCTAAAGGTTGCGAAATACGGAATCTCATCAGCCATTTCGCTTGTCGATGACGTTCTAATTGAACAAATACGCAAGTTTCACTGTGAGAAATCTAATGAACCGTATAACACGATAAAAGATCAGGATGATGATGCTCGCGCTCGACGTATTACAGCATATCTCAACCTTCTAGATCGACTAATAAATAAGCAAATAAAAGAATTACAAGCATCCCCATTTGAGAAAGGTAACGAGATTACTCGTTATTATGAAATGCTCCCTAATAATCCGATAAAAAAACTCTATCTGGATATGCTAGCAACCAATAATCTAGAGGAAAAAACAGCTCTCCAAAATACTCTCCGCAAAGCTGCTGTTCCTGGAAGCATTGACGTAAATATCATGACCAAACTTGATCGAGATAACTACCGTGACGGAATAAAACAGCCACTCGAGCATTCTGATGCATTGGCAGCGTTACGCGGCTACGCCAACAGCACGCTAAACTCTGGTATTGTTTTCTCGGCTGGCTTTAATCCACGCTTATATGGATATATATCTCAATTTAACGACTTCCTACCTGATGACAAAGGTAACCTTAAAAAAAGAATCATTCTGAAAGTAAGCGATTATCGCTCTGCTTACATACAGGGCAAATATCTTGCTAAACACGGCATATGGGTTTCTGAGTATCGTATTGAGTCAGCACTAAACTGTGGTGGCCATGCCTTTGCTAATGACGGCTACTTAATGGGGCCTATTCTGCAAGAATTTAAAGAAAAAAGAGATGAGCTGATAACAACATTACATGGTTTTTATAACAAAGCACTGGCCAACAGAAATAAAAATTGTCTTAAAGAGCCTCTAAAGGTGTCTATTACCGCACAAGGAGGTATTGGCACCAACGATGAACACATGTTTTTATTAGGAAAATATAACCTAGATGCTGTAGGCTGGGGAACGCCGTTTTTATTAGTACCGGAAGGAGTAAATATTGACGACGAACACCTACAAAAACTTGCTGCCGCTACAGAGAAAGAAGTGTATCTTAGCGATAACTCCCCGCTAGGTATCCCCTTCTGGAATTTATCTACTTCAGCAAGCGAAGAAGAACGTCGGCATAAAATAGAAAGTGGTAAACCCGGCAGTCCGTGCCTGAAACAATTCGCTCAAACAAACACTGAATTTACCAAATTACCTATTTGTACCGCATCTCGCATATATCAGAAACTTAAACTACGTCATTTACCAGAGGAAGGATGGACCACAAAACAATTACAAATAATAAAGGACAAAATATTATGCAAGGCATGTATATGCTATGACCTTGCTGGAAGTGTCACCAAAAAATATATGATCGACAATAACGCTAAAACTGCGGTATGTCCGGGGCCAAACATTGTTAATTTCTCTAAAATTGCGACCCTAGATGAAATGTTAAGCCATATTTACGGAAGAATTTCTCTAATCACCAGTTCAAACAGACCCCACGTATTCCTTAAAGAATTAATGATCCATGTTGATTATTTAAAAAAAGAAGCAACAGCATCTCTGCAAGGTCTTGCGACACGCTCCCATGACAAATTATGCGAGGTAAAAACAAATATTGCCAATGGCATTGAATATTATCAGAAACTCGCCTCAAAACTCCTAAAGGAGCAACAAGAGATATTTATTGATACTCTACAATCTATAAAAGACGAGTTAGAGCACATAGCTATTTGAGAACATATAAACGATGTACGCGACAAACTACGTTATTGCGCAATTAGTGATCATGAGATAAAGTTAACTAATGCCTTGCTCCAAACAACAAAAATTTCATATAACACTTCTAAGCATTATCGTGCCATTCCTAATGGGTACTGGTGTCGACCTCTATGTGCCGTCTCTGCCTGCTATCACAAATTACTATCACACATCAGCACATATAATTCAGCTCACTATTAGCTTCTATATTCTGGGCTATGGCATAGGACAACTTTTGCTCGGAATCCTGTCTGATAGCATTGGACGCCGCAAAACGTTAATCGTAAGCGCCCTTCTATATACGATAGTGAGCTTTCTATGCATATATGCACCCAACCCATACTCTCTAAATGCATTACGCTTCCTACAAGGCATTTTCATCGCAGGCCTTGGTGTCTCAGTTCGCTCAATCGCTGTAGATTGCTTTTCCGGACTAGATCTCACAAAAGCTATGACATATATCTCGATTAGCTGGTCACTAGGACCAATAATTGGACCATTTATGGGTAGTTATATACAACACTACTTTGATTGGCAAGCAAACTTTATCTATTTTGGCATTTACGGTTTGAGTATCTTTATCTACGCCGCCATTACCCTACCTGAAACCATCAAAGAGCAACATCCTCTGGTTTTTACAAATATTCTATCCACAATTGTTAATATTTTAAAAAATAAGTCCTTCGTTCTCGGCTCAATAATTGCCTCGTTATTTTATGCGGTAATAGCAAGCTTTAATATCGTTGGACCATTTTTGATTCAGGTCACCATGCATTATTCAGTAATAACATATGGTCATATTGCCCTTCTCTTAGGCGCTGGATATTTCTTAGGTAATGTCTCTAACCGTTTTTTAATCAATTATATTAATCCGATACGACTTGCCGGTGTAGCGATAATAGCGGCATTATTTGTGGCCATCATATTGTTCATATTAGGGCTTATTGCACCCATGAACATTTATATAATTGTGATTCCAGTCATACTAATATTTTATCTCTTAGGTCACGCCTTCCCAAATATTGTCGCTGATATAATTAGCTTCTGCCCAATAAAGGCAGGGAGTGTTAATGCCCTACAAGGCTCTATAATGGCCGGTGGCGTATTTATATTCACGACAATAGCAGCCTCATTAAAAGCCACATCACAAATCCCACTTGCCACACTCTATGTCGTATTATTAACATGCTCACTTGTGCTATTTCTTAACACCATTGGATTTAAACAAAACGTTAATCATTGATATTACTTACAGAGCTAATCAGTTTGCTCAATTATGGTTAGCCACTCATCCTCAAGAATTTGCGCATGTTTCTGCATCTGAGCACACTCCATGTGGAGATCATTTATCATGGCTATATTATCCTGCGGTGCCCCACTTAATTGCGCCATCTTTTCTTCTAGTTCTACAATATTCTTCTGCACACGCACTATTTTACCCTCAAAAACTTGCGCCCTTTTTCTTAATTCGGTTTTTTTCTTATTTGATAACTCCTGGTTGTTCTGTGTAATACGTTGATCGGCATTACGTGATAATACCAGTTTCTGATATTCTTCCAGACTCCCAAGAAATGGCTCAACTTTTTTATCATTAACAAACCAATACTCATCAACGACTTGCTGTAGTAAAAAGCGATCGTGAGAAACCACTATCACCGCACCCATATAATTTTGTAACGCAATAATTAGTGCCTGCCGCATTTCAATATCTAAATGATTGGTTGGCTCATCTAATAAAAGAATACTTGGACCTTGCCAAACAATTAAAGCAAGCGCCAAACGCGCTTTTTCTCCACCAGAAAAGTTCTTTACCGGCATTAGAGTCGCATCCCCTGAAAAAGCAAACCCACCCAAGAATTGTCGTAACTGCGTATCGGTGCGATCACTAGCTAATGCACTTAAATGTTGCAAGGCACTACGCTCATGATCTAGATTATCGAGAGAATGCTGGGCAAAATAGCCTATAGTTAATTTATTAGCATATGTAATAACACCATGTTGTGGCTGTATATCCTTGGCCAATAATTTTATTAGTGTTGATTTACCGGCGCCATTTCTTCCCAATAAACCAATTCTATCTTCGGAGATTATCTGCAAGTTTAAATGCTGATAAACCAAATTATCATCATAACTAAAATCAACATCAGTAATTTTTAACATGGGATTGGCAATAGATCTTGGATTATGAAAAGCAAAACTAAATGGTGAATCAACGTGTGCCGGTGCAATTCTCTGCATCTTTTCAAGCGCCTTTATTCTACTTTGCGCTTGACGTGCTTTTGTCGCCTTGGCCCGAAAGCGCTGTATATAAGACTCGATATGTGAGATATGCTGCTGCTGTTTGACATACATTTTTTGCTGTAGGGCTAGATTCTCTGCATACTGTCTTTCAAACGTTTCATAATTGCCCGTATATAACTTTATATCTTGCTGGTCAAAATGTGCAATGTGCGTAACAACTTTATCAAGAAAATCACGGTCGTGTGAGATAATTAATAATAGTCCATTATATTTCTGCAACCATTTTTCGAGCCAAATAACCGCATCGAGATCCAGGTGGTTTGTCGGCTCATCAAGCAACAAAACATCGGATGGCACAAAAAGTGCCCGCGCAATATTTAAGCGCATCTGCCAACCACCTGATAAAGAATTAACTGACTCCGCCATCTCCATATCAGCAAAGCCCAATCCTTTGAGAATCTTTGCTGCACGAGCTTCAGCCGTAAACCCATCGATACATAACAAGTGCTCATAAATCTCTCCAATCTTCTCAGCTTGCTGTTCTTGTTCAGCACTACGCAGTTTTTCCTCATAGCCACGCAAAACCTGATCTGCATCGATAACATAACTTAGCGCAGTTTGTATGCCTCGAGGCGTTTCTTGATCAACAGTAACGAGATTCAATTTAGGCGATAGATGTAACTCACCATCACTTGCGGTAATGTTTCTAAGCAGCAATAAAAACAGCGAGGTTTTACCACAACCATTGCGACCAATCACACCAATACGTTGACGATCGTAAAAAGTTACGCTTGTGTTGGCCAATAATGTTTTCGAACCACGCTCAAGCTTAATGTCGGTTAATGTAATCATATGCCACCAAAAAGGCGGCAGTATACCACAGAGCCCTCCTCTAAACCGAATTTATACAACATTCATAGGAAAACGTCGACTTACAAAGGGCTTTTATGATTAACGCCCTTTGTGTTTAGCCTTACGCTTCGACTGTTTGAGATTGTATTTATATCGTGCGTTTTCTTCTAAAGCTTCTTTACGCAAACAAACCTTTTCTATCTTCATCAGCTCATGTTGCGCCTTTATTGCAGCATGCGCTTTACTTACATTTGACCTGTTTTTCATTTCACGCTGGACTATGCGTTTACGACGCTTTGGATTTCCATGTGACTTTTTCTGCCGATGCTCTTTGCTAACGTCACTAAATTTAATTGGATAATTATTCTGCAGAAATCGGTGGTACAATTCGTTTGAAGTTGGCTCAACCCCAAAGACTATTTTAGCAGCAGAATATTGGTCCTCTTCAGTACGCTCTAAAATTCCCACCCAAAAAGGATCTTCGAATAAAACGGTAATTTGTAATGAATTACGCAGCATAATTTAACCCTGAACACTTGTAATATCTTTGATTAACTCGTTACACCACTTTAGTTCAGCCTCACTATGATAGATTGCACTTCTCATCGTTAATAACCAATAGAAAGAATTTGGATCGTTTTTGTGCTCTTCTTTTATGTGCCCTGCTTTTATTTTAAGACGCACTAGAAACTGTAGCACACTGTCACGTCGCTCTTGCAAATGATTGAGACAAACATCGGGAGTCACATTATTGCCATAAAATATCTTTAAACGAAGCTCATCTCTATGCACACGAATATCAGCAGGCTCCCTTAACCATTTGGTTAATACTTTTTTACCAGCGCCAGTAATCGCATATAATTTACGCTCACGCGCACCCTTCCCCAAGCTCGTATCACAATCTATCAGACCTTCACCATCGAGCTCACGCAATATTGGATAAATCTGGCCCGGACTCTCCGCCCAAAAACCCCCTGTTACGTTTAGCACCCATTTTTTAATATCATAACCAGACATCGGCATAACACTGAGCGCCCCGAGAATTGCGTATTTTGTTTTCTTTGCTTTAGCCATGCGCACATAATAGATCAGTCTGACCCATTGATCAACTAACAATCATACACACCTGACTATACAGGCTCAAACCAAGAATCTTTAAACTCATCAGCTGGCTTGTTAGCTTTAGGTTTCTCACTCTGTGACAAACGCTCCAACATACTCTCCATTCGAGACATACGATCTTTCAGATCAGTATTTTCAAACTTGAACTGCTGTTGCTGCCTACTAATTTTATCGAGTTGCTGCTCTAAATTAGCGTTTTTACTCTGAAGCTCCAATTGCGCTTCTTTTGCACTTTCGCTCTCTCGCTGAAGATCTGCACACACAGCATTCAGAACATTCACTTTAGTTTCAGAACTCTCTAGAGCCTCTTTCAATGCAGTGTTTTCTTTAATAACCCGCCGTACTTGCCGCTCTAAACGTCTAGAATTTCGTTCTGCCATATCAGCTCGTTCTCGCTCATGGTGATAGCTATTGCGTAACTGTTTAAGCTCCTCATGCAAATCTGATACATGCTGAAGATCTTCATATAACTCAGCATTTCTCTTTGCTTCACGTCTTACTGCATCTGATGATTCTACAGCCATAGCATATTTGACCGTTTTGCGTAACACACTATGTCCTGTTGCTACATGCATTTTTGATATTTTAAGAAGATCAAATCCAGTTACCATTTCTGCCAAATACGCCTCTATAGCCCCTGATAAAGCAGTTACAGTTCTGAACTTAGCACCATCATACTCCTCATTTTCAATCATCATCCGCAGATTTAAACAATCACCTTTGCGCTGATCAACAAGCTTCGTACCGCGCTTTTCCTCATATTTTTTTATTGCCTTGATCAGCTTATCTTTGTATTCTTGATCAATTAAAGTCATAGCATATCCTCTACATATTATTAGCACATATTATTAGTTTATTATGAAATTACTATCTTCTGATGGAACCATTCTCTCTAGCTCATCTAGCCCATGATTTCTACTAAAGCCTTTTAGCTCACCTACTGAAATTGCAACGTCATCTTCCAACATCTCTAGAAATTCTAGCTCAGCTTTAGCGTAGTTTTTTACTCGCCTACAACACTGCAGTGCGACATTAAAACAATCTACCAACGCCTGGAATTCAGTTACACCTTTTAGCCCATGCTCTATTGACTTTAATGATGTATATTTATTTGCGGCCAATGCATAACTTTGCAAACCGCCTTGTTTAGCATATTTATAAGCATTACACAGAGCTAAGCCAACATTGGTTTCCATTAAACCGAACATATCAAACAACCTTTGCTCCACATCTCGCGCAAGATTTATTGCTTTATCACGACTACAAGTAAACATATCCGTCCACTCATTATTCACTGAGCCTGCATTACGTAGGAATGTCGTCTCAACCCCTGCTTTTGCACATTTATTAGTTTCAGTGGCTATCTTTATCAATTCCTCCCTAGCATTAAGGCTAGTAAAATATTTTTGCGCCTGCTCAACATATTTATCATTAACTATGCCTAGTTGCATCTCGTTTATTTTCCTACAAACACGATCCAGAATCTGTTTATGCTCTACAAATCGTTTTTGTTGTAAATGTTTTTTATCTACACACTCATTCCCACACAATAGTGCAAATTCTTCGAATCCAAGGATGTTGCCAGCAACAAAACGCTGTAAAATATTCTGACCACATACTGGCATCTTAGCCTCTAAAGCGGCGACCCGTTTCACAACATCGACACTCTCATTCACATCACGCAGACGTTTGCTTACCTGTTTATAAGAGGTAATTTCAGGCATGCTTTTAGGAAGACATCTCTTGTCAGCTTGCAAAATAAGAGGCAGTTTTTTATTGACTTGCTCAAGCTTATGTCTAAATGCGATATTAGTTGCGTCGCTCGCAAAAACAAGTTCATTATATTCAGTCTCTACTCTATCGAGCAGCTCCTTAGAAAAACCTAAACGCGAATATTTATTAAGCGATGTTTTGTATTGCTCTCTAAAATAGTTTAATGCTTCCGCATAACTTTGCAATAAACCCGCATGCGCAGCAATTAGCTCTCCTTGACAGGCAGCCATATACTGATTGCTGGTCGCAAACATAAAGTTAAGTTTTGTTAATTGACGACGCTGATAAGTTGCCAGCTGTCTTTTTACTATAGTATTTTGCATTTCAACAAATGTCGCCAAATGCCGCAGAGCTATTATCGCCGTTTCCGGATTAAATACGCCCTCACTCATTAATGTATCGTTCGTTTGAATTTTAAAACGTTTCTGACCTGCAGTAAGTACGGCAAGAGCTGCAGCAAGCTCACGTGTCGAGCGATAAATACGCCGCATTTTAGGACGTAGATGATGCCTATGCTTTGGTAATACAAATACACTCGCCATACGCTCCGGCACAATCAACAACTCGCCAGCATTGACTTGCTCAAACTTTCCCCCAGTTTTAATAAATGCATGTGACCAATCTAGCTTAGGTTTGTTTGATATCTCGGCATGATTACGACGAACTCTATCTACATTACGCAGAAGCTGCTCAGGCGTTAAGATTGGCTTTGGATCTAAATTCAAGCTATCAAGCAAAGAATAATTACCTCCCGCAAATAACTGCTCATTAACTCTATATTGCACATTAGATGTACCAACATCACTATGTAAAAACGCTCTCAATTGGTAATATTTATGCTCGGCACTATTATGGTCTTGATTACGATCAATTCTAACCTGATGCTGCAACTGCCTTGCCTTCTTGCAGATTACACGATCATATCCCATTGATACTACGTAACTAGACAATGAAACCTCATACTTACATTGCGACGCCCAACTAACATCAGTTGCGAGCCAACGAAAACGTTGCCACACTCGATCATCATGGTTAGCTAACATAGCAACGATGCGCATATAATCAGGCTCTTCTTGATTCAATATGGTAGCTATATCTTCACATAGACGAGT
>JAGLTR010000070.1 GCA_023135155.1 Gammaproteobacteria bacterium | reverse complement strand
ACAACTTACTAAAGATAAGAATCGGTCAATATGGTCAAGAACATCCAAAAGTAGTTGAGATAGATAGCTTATTGGGTGTAGCTTATGGGCGCCTTGGTGATTATAAAAAACGCAAATTTATTCAAGAGCAAACCTTAAAAAGCCTAAAGTCTATCCACGCCAATGAACCCAACCACCCCGAAGTAATTAAAGCCACTGCCGAACTTGCCATTAGTTGCGGTAAAATTGGCGAATATCATCGCCGAGTAGAATTACTTGAAGAAGCATTAAAAGAACAAATTGCGCTTAAAGGCGATAAGGATCCAGATACTTTGCGTTATCAAGGAAATCTTGCCAATGCATATGGAAAATTAGGCGCTCATGAAAAGCGTCATAAACTATTAAAAGCCACTTTAGACGAACAAGAAAAAATCTATGAACCGAGCGATCCCCTATTAGCAAAAACATACAATAGTTATGGCAATGCTTGCGGAAAACTTGATGACCATGAACAGCGAAAAGTTTATCTAGAAAAAGCGCTAGCAATCCAAACGAAAGCTTTGGGTGAAAAACACCAAAAAACAGCAAAAACATTACACAATCTTGCCAACAATTATGGGAACTTAAACAACCAAGAAAAACGCATAGAATTATTACAACAAGTTGCAAAAGTATACCCCCGCAACCACCCTCGACAAGCAACTATACTTGCTGATCTCGGTGATGCCCTAGGTAAAATAGGCGAATATGATAAAGGGGCAAAAAGTTTATTACAAGCGATTGAGATTCAAAAACAAAGATTTGGTGAAACGCATCCAAAACTCATAAAAACCTCAATAGATCTAGCCAAAGTTTACCTTGCACAGGAAAGGCTATATAAAGCACAAAAAATATTACAAGAAACAATTATAATCATTGAGCAATGCAAAGAAAGCCCGAAAATAAACGAACAAAAAGCAAAGGCTAAGAAAATACTAGCAACAATAACTGAGCGGATTACACAAATTCTCTCTGGTAAGAGTGGTTGCGCGCAAAATGCTGATGCCAGCAGCACTATGGAACACAATCAAGGTCAGGAGATAACTCCTCCTGCTCTAATGCCGCAATAACCATAGATGACTTTTCTTGGACCAGACCACCACCAGGTCCAAAGAAAAGCGCAATCTCATAAGATGCATCAACAGTATCAGAACAGTGTATAACGTTATATTTTGCATCTGTTCTAAATCTACTACGCAAATCTTGTTTTAATTTTGTTGCTTGTTGAGCAAGATTTACGCCCGCTAAAACCATCACCACCACAGGTCCACTTGTCATCAAATCAAGCACATCATAATATATTTCTGTTCCAACAGCATGACGATAAAGTTTAGCGGCTAACGCCAAATCTATACTTATCATTTGCAATTTAATTATTCGCAAATCATCATACCTTTCAATTTCTTGTATAATTGCGCCACAATTCCCAGTTGCTACAGCATCTGGTTTGATAATAACCAGTTTCTGCTCTATATGCGCACTAGATTCTTGCGGCGCAAAAAAGCAAGGTGCATATTGTTGCGATTCTCCATATTCAAATCTAGAAAGCCGCCTACCTATATTTTGAACCTCAGAAGGCAAGTGCATAACAAGATCATCATGGGCAAGTAGATCATAATAATTACGAGAAAATAGTGTTCGTTGCACAGGATAATTTCCTGGTATCTGCCTAACAACAACTCGCAACCGTTTTTGCAAGCTATCTGATCCGATGAGTTTCCGGCAGTTATCAAGATGAACGATAAACATTCTCTCAAACAACCCGGCATCAACTGCGTCATTGTTAATGCCTATTTGTAGCTTACTCCAAACAGCTAACCAGAATTCAACAAGGACCTTATGAAGACCCAGACGCGCATAATGAACGTCTTCTAGGTCTTCAACCCTGAAATAATCCATTAATACAAAGCATTCTTGATCTTCATTCAAGCCTGACTCTAATGCAAGTTTTGCCAAATCCCAATAAAGATCATTTCTTCCCGAGTGTTCCCAATCTACTAGAATCATAGGCGCGTTTGTTTTCTTCAGAAAGTTATATGGAGAAACATCATTGTGACAAGCAACCTTTTTCTGAGCTGTCAATGCCAACAAATCAGCTATACGATGACAAACAACTGTAATTCTAGTCATATCCCCAGGCAAAACAACATTCTTGCTAACAAGATATCTTAACGCATCTTCCGAACACCTCTTTGGATCGAAATCATTTTGAAGTAAATCACAACTCTCATGAAGTCTACGAATAAGGGAAATTGCCTCTGACAACATTTCTTGTGACTCCTTAAATAATTTAGGAGTCATAAGTGAATAACCATCTAAAAATGGTGCTATATAAACACCAGAATCCGTATTAAAATATGTAGCAGCAGGATAAAGATCTAGGCCACTAGCGACAACCATATTCTTTTTCTCATGCACATAACTTATTTGATACAAACCATCTCTTGATCTCGGAACTCGCAAATAAGATACACCTCCTGAGTAAGTCAACTTATAGCTTGTATTGCTTAATCCAGACATCTTCTCTAACTGAACATCATCTATATTAGGAATTAATCCAGCCACTTCTTTCTTCACCGTTTCAAGATGAGCATACATCTTAAAGCGCTCGAAAAGCATTGCATTATTTTTAAGTTGCGATACTGTCCGCAAATCTGAGGCAGTGAGGATCGCACATAGATCATAAACAGCACTCTCTTTTGTTTTATCATTAATAATAATATAGTCATATCCAGCATATGAAGCATTGACAAGCATTTGAAGCGAATACTTATAGCGTTTAGAATCGACACTAACAGCATTATCTCTAGCCACAGTCCTCTCAACAAGTGAAGTCATCGACGGCGGGCAGATAAAAATACTAACAATATGCACACCAGAAAGTCGCTGTTTAACCTGCCGTAAAGCCTCCGGAGTTAAATCTACGATGCAAGATTGACCAAATGACAAACACTTATCAACTTGCTGCAAAGGAATCCAATAATCATTACCAAACACTTGAACATACTCAAGCAAAGGAGTCTGCGAACTAATAATATGACTAAAATAATCATGCGCCACGAAGATATAATCTTCACCATTTTTTTCAGATGCTCTTTTCGTGCGCGTTGTATATGCAACAATATGTTTCAAACTAACAGCTTTAGACTCTAATGCAGCTCGCAGTATCGAGCTTTTCCCCGCACCTGACGGACCCGAAACCACAAATAGGGTTCCATAACCATCATTAAGACTATCCAATAAATTAAACGAAGGATTAAGCAAATTTGCATCCCTCATATACACAGAAGTGGCTACACTTCCTGTTGCCTGCTGTATAAAACCTAAAATAGGGGCTATATCTTGATTAAAATAGCTCTGATTATTAGTAACAATTAAGTCAGCGTGCATTTTTGTTGGCAAAACATATCTAAAAAACATCGGTCGGACAGTATTAACAAACTGATTTATCACCTGGTCTATCGCACGCGCACGATTACAAACATCTTTTTGGATACGACGCGCAAGACATAGATCCAGATCAGCATCAACAAATAATTTTACATTGCACAAAGACAAAAGATCACCTGGCGCCAACACAAATAATCCTTCAACGATAACAATATCATGCGGATCTAAAGATCTCGTCTGTATAGACCTAGCGCTAGCATTAAAATCAAAAATAGGAACGTCAACAGCTTTGCCATCAGATAACATACGTAGATGCTCAACAAGCAATGGAGTCTCCAACGCATCTGGCGCATCATAATTATGTTTACGACGTTCATCTAAAGTTAAATCGCTTCGATCACGATAATACGAATCAACGGAAATAATTGCACAATTATTATTACCATAATACTCCTGTAGCCTGCTTGCCAGACTGCTTTTACCACTACATGAGGCCCCAGATATTCCTATAATAATCATGTATCACGATCTCCTCGTCTTACAATATTAATGATTCCATTTCATCCCCACTAGCAAACGTTTTATTCTCAATAACCATACAGCTTTAGTTACTTTTCCCACATACCTCTAATGCTAAATCACCAAGCGTTGAATATACTGTTCGTTCTTTAAATTCTTCAGGTGTAATCCATTCACACTGCTCATGCTCTGACGAAAGAATAACGTCTCCTGAGATATAATCAGCCTGATAAATAATTAATATCATCGGCTCATCTTTGCGTTTTGTTTGTAATAAAGATAATGGTTTTGCATCGACGATAACATTTAATCTACACTCCTCCTGTATTTCTCTATGCAATGCCTGCAAAGGATCTTCATCTAACTCGACTTTCCCAGAAACCCCTTCCCATACGCCTGCTGCCGCATCTTTATGCATAGAACGCCTTAAAGCTAAGACAAGATTGTTACGCTTAATAATTGCAGCAACACCAACAATAAACTTTTGCGAAACCATACTTTTAGCGGCTAATAGCAGCGACCTCCTCCACTCCGTCAAAGATCCAATCGCACTTGTTACAGATTCCTGAATATCAGGAACATAGTAATTAGCCTTACAAACATCCAGATGAGCATACATATTTTGCATTTTCTGACTAACTGCCTTTATAAACTGCAATTTAGATGCCAGAACATCGCTCTTATTCGTTTGCTGCAACAAGTTTTCTACAAATACAAGCTCATCATTAAATATCGACTCACCATCTTTCACAAATGATTCGAAATAACGGATCGGATATCGTTGTAGATTTTTAAACTGCCTCTTAAAATCATAATAACCATTACTACTACCCTCACAGAAAACAGGCCCAAGATCCTGAATAAACAGCTTCACATCTGAACATTTATACTCAAAACAATACTCCTCACTTTCAGGAATATTGCTTCCTAACAGGCCTTTTTTAGACAATATGGTGTAGTAATGAGAATCTTTATACACTCTTAAAGGAGCCAGCCATGTAGGCGATGTTTTTGAGATATCACAATATCGAGCCAGCTTAACATTATCAAGCATCTCAGCACGCCAACTATTTTCCTCCATAAGCGGATCAACCGGAATAAACCCAATATCGACATTTATACCCAAACTTTTTGCTATATTAAACGCTTCATAGTTATTACGCACAGCCATCTTTTTTCCAAAGCGTTTTAATTGCGTCTCTGAACCAGACTCCAAACCTAAAAAAACAGTCTCTAAGCCGGCGTCTAAAGCATACTTCCATATCCTTCTACGCTCAAGCGCCTCATCAGCCGTATCCTGCCTCTGCACCAAACAATCAGCCCTTGCAGAAAAACTATACTTTAATGTCGCCGCATATTTATTTTTCAATTTAACAAATATATTTGCAACATCATATAAATTATTAATATTATCGGCCATGTTATCATCAACAAGAATAATTACAGCATCTTTGCCTCCTGCCTGAATAACTTTTTCAAGCCATTGCTCCAATCGTGCAATAGGATAACATTTCCAAGACTGTCCGTTATTAATCACCTTTACTGTGCAAAAGGTGCAACATCCTACACATCCAGAACTTGAGCGGGCTGAAATAACATCTTGCCTATTAATAGCCTCATCAAGACCGAATGAACCAGGAACTATCTTGTCAGCAAGTTTAGCCGGCTGCTGAATATTTTCTATAATTTCATTATTTGATGATGCCCATATTAAATTAGGTATTAGCGCCAACTCAACATCGTCTTGCTTATCATTTTTAAAATAATGCGCAAGAGAATATACCGCATCCTCTCCCTGCCCTTTCACAATAAATATTTTCTCCACACTCGCAATGATTTCTAATGGAATAACCCTTGCACCAATATTACCTAACACTATTGGGGCCTGAGTAAAGGTTCTAAGGTTTTTAATGAATTTAACAACATTAATTGCCGTCGGCAAAACGGATATCCAGATTACATCCGGAGCTAACGCTAACGTTTTCCCAATAATAACATTCCTTGACGTTAATCGATCCTGCATAAACGCAACAACATCCTCACACGCATATTCCAAAGTCCCCATCACAAGCCTTGCCCCAAGAGGATCACAGCGATTGAGTAATTTCCCATTTAAACAAATAACCACATGCCTCATAGACATATTCCCGCAATGTTTTTATTAAGAGATAAAAGTTTAGATGGATGTTATTTGCATTTCTATGGGTAATTATACCCGCTTAGACTACCAAGCCATTACTAACTATTAGCAGAACAAAATATCATGTCGCTGATAAACAACAATAATCCAAATGGGTACAAGCACCCATAAGCACAAATTATATTACCCTGAATAAAATCACTAACGCACAAGAAAGAACTATCTTGCCCGCGATACAGCAACAACTACGTACACACGATTTTGATAATCGAATAGATTGTCCTCAAACCCTCCGTTTTTTGCAAGCAATTGCTTTACCACATCTTGCTCAGCTTTTGTTTGCACGTGACAATATATATTTCCGGAAGTGCTGGCCAATATTTCTTGCAATAAAAAACACCCTAACGATCCTGTTATACCAGTAAGACATACATCATCAGAAAAACGATCCTCGCCTGGCACGATCCGAATTGCATTTACTTTGGATTTAACACCTTTACGCATAACCTCAATCTCCATTGTTGCATTGTTTAATTTATTCTATACACATAATAATCCTGCTCACAATGGGTGTTTTTACGTAGCACTAATTATAAAAGCATGCAAATGGGTATTAATACCAATTGAGGATAGCAATAATAACTATATACTTACTTAACATGAAAACTATGGACAATATGCACGATTGCTACAAATTTGCCAGAAAAAACAATATCTATACGTTCTGCAAACCCTTTCTTGAGGCGACAAAACTAAATGGGCTAGAGTTCTGTCGCATATACAATGACACTTCTCGCATTAATTTATCAACTTCACCAGCGTGGCTGGAGTTTTTTTACACGCATAAACTATATTTAACAGCCAAATTACAAAGACACCCAGATTGCTATCAATCAGGAGCCTATCTATGGCTCCACTGGGACAAAAGCTGCATTAGCTATCAGCAATGCGGCAAACTAGCAGAAGATTATTTTAACTTTTCCAACGGCATTAGCATTATCAGAAAAAATGCCGCCTATTGCGACATTTTCCAACTAGTCGCCAGTAAAGAAAACCTCGCTGCAAATGAATTCTATATACACAACCTCGACTTAATTAATAAATATATCAACTATTTCCTATCTGATCCCATCGGCCTTATCGTAAACGCTCAAAAACAACCATTTTATCTAACCTACCCAGCCGAGTTTAACATTCACAGCGAATACCATGACTTACTAAATGCGCTCCTGACAACAAATTTCATCCCTAAATCCAACTTACGACTCACCATGGATCAGCTCACCACAAGAGAAAAACAGTGCATATACTGGTTAGCCAACGGCTTAGCCGTACCCACAATCGCCGAGAGACTACAGCTATCTTCCCGCACTGTTGAAAAATATGTAGTTAGCCTAAAAAACAAACTTGCATGCAGCAACCTCTTTCAATTAGGCAGCATTAGCAACAAACTACAGGCAACATTACGATTAGGAGTGTTCCTCGACGAAATATCGAGCTAGCGAGACTTATTACCAAAATTCAAACCTCATCCAACCTAGAAACATCATAGGGTATAAATACCCATTGCTGACTTAATGTACAAAACCTATCATAACTGGGTATAATTACGCATCAATGGGAATAATCATGAATGCTGCTGAACTAAAAAAAACAATCAAACCTCAGCTAGCCATAGAGATACAACAGATATGCAAACCACTCTTCTACAAAACACCAATTAACGGCTATCAATTCACCAGACTATATAACGACAATTCACGCATTCACTTAGGATCAAATGCCAGATGGAGCAAACTTTTCTTTACAGATAAATTATACCTACCAGCAAAACTCGTAAAACATCCTAGCTGTTACCACAGCGGCGCCTACATCTGGGATCACTGGCCACGTAACTGCCCTAGTTACATCAACTGCGGTAAAATTGCAGAAGATTATTTCGATCTTGGACACGGTATGACCATTATTCACAAACATACCGATTATTGTGACATTTTCGAGATGTCAGCACCGAAAAATCACCTTAATACCGATGAATTCTATACTGCTAACATCGACCTACTACAAAACTACGCCGCATACTTTATGGAAGCCGCTGAAAAAATAATTACCAATGCTGAGCAAAACAAATTCATTCTCGAGTACCCTGATGATTACGATAGATATCATGAATACGAAGACCTGGAAACAGGACTAATAGACGAAACAAAACAACCTCTAATAACAAAATCGGAGTTATACTCACTGCTAACAATTAGGGAAAAACAGATTTTAGCTTGGCTATTTCAGGGCAAAACCTCCGCCGAAATCGCCATAATACTGGGCATATCCAGAAGAACCGTAGAAAAATTTATTCCCCGCTTAAAAATAAAATCCAACTGCCAAAGCCTTTTCCAATTAGGCGCAAAATTATCATTACTACAATATCGCCTCATGCTTGAGGAATTCATTATGGCCCCAAATCACAAACATCGTACCTAAAGAAATAGAACAGCCGAGAGGAAAAAACAATCCGACGATCTCTATATCGAGCTCGGTCACTCTGCTCATCTGCAAATCAGTGCAAAGATGACGCGCCCGAATTTTTTACCACTAGTGGCAACGACCTATCCAACGATCATGTTAATGTCCATCGCATTAACTTGCCGAATAGCAACAGTTGCGAACTGAAGTTTACCGGCCAAAAGATTCAGCGATTTTTAATTAGTCGTCATTGCCCAACTTGATCGGGCAATCCAGATAATAAAAGTGTTTTTTATAAAGCTCCATTCTGTAGTACGATAACTATCCCATGACCGCAATAAACACAACAACACCAACATCTATTGCCTAACGAAAGCATCAGCCGTTTGCTGCTAAAACTATCAACACCGACAATTATTGGCATGCTGGTACAAGCCTTTTATAACATCATTGATACCATATTCATTGGCCACGCGGTCGACACTCTCAGCATTGGCGGTCTCTCTATAGTCTTCCCATTACAGATTTTCATTTTCGCCATTATGCAAATTCGTTAACGCTCCTATAAATCAAACACTGTTATACTCCTAACGAAGGAGTATATTATGCAATTATCTCTGCCCCAGCACACTGGGTAACAACCCCGTTCTCAATCCAGCTCCGCAGTTCGCCACCCGGCATACGCAAGGTAACAACTTCCTTTTCTCTGATTTTTTTCAATTGCAATAAAACCAACATCGTGGCAGCCGCCCCCGAACCACAAGCCAAAGTAAAACCGGCACCACGTTCATAAACCGCAATATCAAACACATCACTGGAACCACTCACAAACTCAACATTAGTCTGCCGTGGAAATAACTCATGCGTCGCAATCTCTTCACTAAAGCTCCTAATCCAATCTTGCGAATAGTTATTAAGAATCACAAAATGCGGATTACCAACATCAACAACATACCCTTTTATTGATTCACCATTTAAAACGACTTCCTGCTCACCGAAAAATTTAGCGTTCTGCAACCTTAAAATGATCTCATTTTCGTTTACCTCGGCATATACAAAATCACCACCCATTAATAAATTTATCCCATCGGAAAAATAGTTAATGCCATGCAAATACCAAGCAACACAGCGCAAACCATTTAAACATTTTTCTGCATAACTACCGTCAGGGTTAAACATCGCCACTTCAATTTGCTCTTGATTGTGCCGAATTACTAAAACACCATCGGCACCACCACTATTATCACGCCGGCAGATATCACGCACAAAACCCGTCCAAGCAGGTGCCATAAGTACATTATCAAGCTCGATCGCCTCAACTGTCAGCATATCAAAAATGATAAAATCATTACCTAAAGACTGCGCTTTAATAAATTTATTAAAGTAATTAAACATTAAACATTAAACACCTTACTCAAATATGCCCGACCAGAATCAGCAAAAATCAACACTGCGACATCATCTTGCTTTAATTGCGGCGCATACTGTTTAGCAACATGCATTACTGCCCCACTAGAAAGCCCAACCAAATAACCTTGATGCGCCATCTCTTTAGTCATCGCAAAAGCATCCTCGTCTTTTATCGGCAATGCTTCATCAACAACAGACATATCCAAAGTATCGCTAATAACATCAACACCAATACCTTCTGTCTTATATGTCTTGGGATTATCAGGGCTAGAGAATTTTGAAGTCGCCGCATCAATACCAATAATTTTAATTGCAGGATTCTGTTCTTTTAAATATTTACCAATACCAGAGATAGTCCCACAACTTCCCATGCCAATAAAACAATGCGTAATCCTGCCTTCTGTCTGCTGCCAAATCTCAGGACCAGTAGTCAGATAATGCGCACGCGGATTTTCTTTGTTGTAATATTGATTGGGCATAAAAGCGCCAGGAGTTTTATGGAATAACTCTTCGGCTTTTGCATGATACCCTTCAGGATCTTCCAAACAATCAGTATCAGGACAAACATAAACTTTCGCCCCATACGCCTGCAAAGCTGACACTTTTTCAAAGCTTGTCCGATCAGGAACGGTAATAATCACCTCATATCCCTTAACCGCACCAATCATCGCCAGAGCAATGCCCTGATTACCAGAAGAAGCCTCGATAATAGTTCCTCCCGGCTTCAAAACACCATTACGTTCCGCTTCAGTAATCATGAATAGTGCTGGGCGATCCTTAATGCTCCCACCTGGATTTAAGTACTCTAATTTCGCAAACGCATGTGCATTCGCACCAATATCGACACCAACCAGTGGCGTATTTCCAATTGCCTCCAAAACACTCTTATATTTATTATTCATCAATCTGCTCCACTAACATAACATTATACCAAAACGGTATCCAACGACGTATGCTCTAAAGCTTGCGCCCAACAACATCCTAATAAGCATTGTAACAATATCTCAAAAACAAAGCGCCAGAAGAATTTTGCTTCTCCACAGTTATCGCATACAATACCACAATCTAACCAACGATAAGGATTTCAATTATGTCACCTGAAACCACTCTCGAGAAACTTCAATATCGCATTAAATTTGAAAAGCTCATTGCCTCCATAACCAGCAGCCTTTCAACATCAGACCCCAAAAAAATCGATAAGGCTATTCAGAAAGCTATCACAGCTGCCGGTAAGTTCACCGGTGTTGACCGCACTTGCGTCACGCTCTTCTCCGACGATTTAACCAGCATGTGCACATGCTTTGAATGGGTAGACACAGGCATAAAGCCACTGATACAACACCTGCAACATATGTCAGTCAAACAATATCCCTGGTTCATGCAGCAGCTACTTACTAAAGACACGCTCGAGATAAAAGATGTTAATAAACTTCCGCAGAAAGCCACGAAAGAAAAGGCTGGATGGTTGCGCATTGGTTACAAATCACTACTACTAGTTAACTTTGACCAAAACGGTAAGCGCGCTGGCTTCGTCTGCTTCGACACTTTTCGTGCAAAGAAAAGCTGGAACAAGCATGACCTTGAGCTTTTACAGATTATCGCCAGCTTAATTGCTAACGCCTTACACCGCAAAAAAATTAACCAAGAAATAGAGTATCGTCTACGCTTTCAGGATATGATCTTTAGTATATCCAAACGTTTTGCCACCGCGCAGCCACATGCTCTTGATAACGCGATCCAGCAAACAATCAAAGAAGCCGGCCAATTTATCGGCGTCGATCGCACCTGCGTCACCCTGTTCTCTCCAGACCTTACCAGTATGCACACTCAATTCGAATGGGTAGCTAAAGGCATCAAGCCACTTATTAAATATCTACAACATATGTCGATAAAGCAATACCCATGGTTTATGCAGCAAATTTTCAATGAAAGCGAGCTACTCGTTCCAGATATAGACAATCTACCAAAAGAGGCCGCGGTCGAACAGAGCGGTTGGCGCAAAATTGGCTACAAATCCCTCTTATTAGTTCCGATTGTGCAACATAATATTCGCATTGGTTATGTATGCTTTGACACTTTCCGTGAAAAAAAATCATGGGACAGACGTGATATTGATGCCCTACACATTATCGCAGAGTTAATTTCGCAAGCATTAGAGCGCAAAGAAACCAACGAAAAAATTCAAACTCGTTTACATTTTGAAAACATGTTATTTGATATTTCGCGTGAGTTTGCAACTGTAGAGCCAGAACAAATAGATTCCGCCATCCAAAAAGCAATAACTATGGCTGGTAAATTTACCGGAGTTGATCGCACCTGTGTAACCTTATTCGCCGCAGATATGAAAAGTATGCGTACACACTTTGAATGGGTTGACAAAGGCATCACCCCACTAATAAAACATCTACAACACATGCGAACCAAAAATTATCCTTGGTTCACGCGACAACTGCTTAACGAGAAAATTCTGTTAATTCATGATGTCAATAAACTACCAAAAGAAGCCGAAACCGAAAAACAGGGCTGGCTAAAAATTGGCTATAAATCCCTCCTATTAGTACCCTTAGTTAGACATGGCAAGCGCATAGGTTTTGTATGCTTTGATACTTTTCGCGAAAAAAAAAGCTGGGACCACCAGGATATCGATGCCCTGCAAATTCTTACCGAATTAATCTCACAAGCACTTGAACGCAAATTAACCCACAAAGCACTAACAAAAACTCGCGAAAAATTTGATGCTCTTTTTGATCGCTCACTTGACGGCATTTACATTGTTGACACAGAAACAAGATGTCTTGATTGGAATCCTGGAGCAGAGAAAATAACGGGCTATCACAAAGCCGAGGTAATAGGTAAAACTTGCTGCCAAATATTCGACATAACTGGAAACCCAAAAGAGAACATCAAACAATCAGAATGCATCACTTTACGCGCCATACATGAGAAACGCACTCTTTCAACCGATCTAAGCTTCAGTCACAACAGTCATCGCAAAATAACAATTAAACTATCAGTAATACCAATTTTCGATGATTACGATAACCTTATCGGCGCGATGGGAATTTTTAGCGACATCTCAGCCCAAGCAAAAAAAGAGGAGGTACTAGAAATACAAGCTAATATCGACATTCTAACCGAACTACACAACCGCCGCTCTTTTGATCGCATGCTGCCTATAGAATATACACGTGCCACTCGCTATAAACGTCCCCTTACGGCGCTTTTTATCGATATCGATGATTTCAAAGACTACAATGACACCTATGGCCACCAAGAAGGTGACGTCGTATTAAAAAAAGTCGCACATGTACTACAAGAACACGTTCGCATTCCTGATTACATATTCCGTTACGGCGGCGAAGAGTTTGTAGTGCTTCTACCTGAAACCGCTGAAAAAGAAGCAATAAAAGTAGCCGAACGCATTAAAACTATTTTTAACGAAGCAATATTTAAACCTAAAAAATGCGCCAAGAAAAAATGCAATATAAAAACCCTACAAAAAACCATTAGTATTGGTATTTCTAAACACAACCAAAAAATACCTGCACACGAATTCATAAATCATGCCGATAAAGCTATGTACTACGCGAAACAGCATGGGAAGAATCGCGTATGCACATATGACCAGGTAAAATAATTTACGTAACCATATAATTACTTGTTTATACGAACAAAGATAATTTGCGCACCTATGATGAGATAATTCTGGCATTAGTCACAAAATATTTGCATTTACTTTATGAAAAGTCTAATATGTAAACCATGAGTGGACAAAATGAACAAAAATTAAAGAAACTATTAAGCAGTTGGCCTAAAAATGCCGCTGTTACTTCTTCATGGTTAACCAAGAATGGCTTCTATCGTCAGCTTGTAAATAAGTATGTTAATGCCGGTTGGTTAAAAAGAGAAGGTCGGGGAATATATTCAAGATTAGACGATGAAGTTGGTTGGGAGAGTTTGTTATATGCGTTACAACAAGAATTTGATGGCTCATTTCATCTTGGGGCGTATTCGGCGTTAGAATATTCTGGTTACGCTCATTTCGTTCGCATGACTGACTTTCCTACATTATTTTTGTTTGCAGATAATTCAAAAGGGAGGGTGAAGTTACCTGCTTGGTTTAAAGAGGCAATGCAAAACAGAGCTGAGGTTGTTGTAGTGCAAAGAAAATTATTTAGCGATAATAGTTTTGGTTTAAAAGATAGAATGGTTTCTTCTGTGTTATTAATAATGTCCATACCAGAGCGTGCGATATTAGAAATGTTAGCGCTAATCCCAGATAAAGAAACTTTTGAACAAGCGCATTATGTTTTTCAGGGATTAAGACAAATGCGCCCTCAAATAGTTCAAGAAGCATTGGAAAAATGTCTGTCCATCAAAGCCAAAAGACTTTTTTTGCATTTTGCTGAAAAAAATAATTTTCCGTTATTAAAAGAGCTTAACCCTTCAGTAATAAATTTAGGCAGTGGCGATAGAAAAATAGGTACTGGAGGTTCCTATGATACAAAATATCACTTATCTGTACCAATAATAAGAGAGGAAGAAAATGTATAGTAAAGAATATGAAAAACAAGTGAGATTACTTTTGCAGTGTTTGCCTTTATTGGAAGAAGTAAATCGGTTTGCTTTAAAAGGCGGAACAGCAATTAACTTTTTCTTAAAAAATATGCCGCGGTTATCTGTTGATATCGATTTAACATATATGCCAATTGAACCAAGAGAGGAAACTTTTGCGAATATGCAAAGTGATTTAAAAATGCTTGGAAATCTAATCGAAAAAGTCGTTCCAAACAGCAGAGTTTCAATGCAGATTGCACAAAACACTGGGCATGTTGTGCGGTTGCTTGTTTATGCGGATGGAACGCAAATTAAAGTAGAACCAAGTTTTGTTGTGCGCGGGACATTATATCAACCAGAATATTTGAACCTTTGTAAGCGCGCAGAAGATGAATTTGAAATGTCGATTAAAAATGTTAAAACATTATCAAGCTCAGAAATTTATGCGGGAAAAATATGCGCAGCTTTGAACAGACAACATCCTAGGGATTTGTTTGACATCCATGTTTTGTTAAGCGAGCAAGGAATAACCGATAAGATTCGTCAAGCATTTGTAGTGTATTTGGCTGGAGATGCAAGGCCATTGCATGAAATGTTAAACCCAAGTTTACTTGATATTGAAACAATCTATCAACGACAATTTCACCGTATGACAATGGAAGCAATAACTTTGGATGAGTTATTGATGGCTAGAGAAAATTTGATTCAAAAAATTTCAGAAGATTTGACTTTAAATGAGCGCAAGTTTTTATTATCAATAAAGCTTGGTGCGCCGCAATGGGATTTGTTGCCATTTAAAAACTTAGAACAATTGCCGTCGTTACAATGGAAATTAATAAACATTAGAAAAATGAATAAAATAAAACATCAGAAGATGGTTGGTAAATTGAAGGATGTTTTGGAGCTATAAAAGCCAGAGTATTTCAGCGTGCTGAGGGAGAATGATATGAACAAAGTAAATACAGAGCCACAAGTAAACGGCTTTTCCGAAGACATGACAACGAGGGAAACCTCATTTATTAAGGAGGTTGCTCGTTATTACATGGATTTTCTAGAAACAGATTTCCATCGACGCAAGAATCCAAAAAGATCGGTGCAATATAGAAATAAAAATAATCTATTAGTAGGTGTCAATTTAAAGTAAACGGTAATTCACCCACCCCA
>JAGLTR010000007.1 GCA_023135155.1 Gammaproteobacteria bacterium | reverse complement strand
TATCGGTTATGTGTCGCAGGATTATTCGATGCTTTATGGGACAGTGCATGAGAATATCGCACTAAGTATGCCGTGGGCTAATGACCAAATGGTAGTGCGGGCAGCACAGGTAGCGGGTGTAGATAAATTCGTGCGTCAACACCCTGCTGGCTATGCGATGCCAATTGGTGAGCAGGGTGCTGGAGTATCAGGAGGACAGCGTCAGGCAATCGCTATTGCGCGAGCTATTATCTCTAATCCGTTAATTTTGTTACTGGATGAGCCGACTAGTTCTATCGATGCTAGTACTGAACAATTAATTACGCGTAATTTAGCGCAATATTCTGTAAAACGCACCTTGGTTGTTGTTACGCATAAAATGTCGATGTTGAATTTGGTTGAGCGAGTTATCGTGCTTGATAAAGGCAAGGTAATTGCCGATGGCCCCAAAAATAAAATTGTTGGTAAATTTGCTCAGCAGGAAATAATTATAGGTGAAAATAATGACAGAAAATAAACAGTTAGTGAAGAAGAAGCCATGCAAATTGCAGTTCGATCGTAGCGCAATTGGTAAAGAGCGTTTAGAGCGTGAAGATATTGACTTCATTGCAGATAGCAGAGCTGCAGTTTTGGTTAAATCAACGCCGCTAGCTAGTATTATTTTATATTCACTATTGGCATTTATCATTATTGCTTTTATTTGGGCAAAATTTGGTAAATTGGATGAAGTTACGCGTGGTGTTGGTAAAGTAGTTCCTTCGTCACATGTGCAAATTATCCAAAATCTCGAAGGTGGAATTCTAGCGCGGATTTATGTGCATGAGGGTGATCTTGTTAAGAAGGGGCAAAAATTAGCGCAGCTTGATGAAACGCGGTTTACTGCGCAATATCGTGAAGCACATGCTAGATATTTGGCGTTATTGGTAGCAGCTACGCGTTTAACGGCTGAAGTTGCAAGTAAAAACAAAATTGAATTTCCGCAAGCTGTTTTTAAGGATAAAGCTTTAGTGGTGCGTGAGCGGGCTTTGTTCGTATCACGACGTATGGCTTTGCAGCATGCTTTACGTAATTTACGTAAAAACTATCGCTATGCTCAGCATGAGTTAAATATTATTAAGCCATTAGTAAAAGAAGGAGTGATGTCGAAAATAGAATTATTGCGGATTCAGCGTGATGTGGTGGCAATAAAACATAAGATTGACACGGTTTATGATGGTTATCATGAGAAGGCGCAAACGGAATTAACAAGGACTCGTGCTGATTTATCGGTAATCACTGAAAAATTAGCAGCATTAAAAGATCAGAAAGTGCGTACGACAGTGCGCTCTGCAATTATTGGTGTTATTAAACAGATATATATTAATACGCTAGGCGGTGTGGTAAAGCCGGGGATGCCAATAATGGAGGTGGTGCCGCTAAATGACAAATTGCTGATTGAAGCTAGAATTAAGCCGGCAGATATTGCCTTTATTAAAGCAGGGCAAAAAGCTTTAATTAAAATTACCGCTTATGACTATGCTATTTATGGAGGCGTAAAAGCTCGGGTTATTACGGTGAGTGCTGACACAAGCGTTGATGAGCGTGGTAATAGTTATTATGAAGTTACTCTCAAAACGGATAAGAATTATCTCGGCAAGAAAAAGGGCGTGTTCCCCATAATTCCTGGGATGACAGCTTCTGTAGATATTCTAACAGGCAAGAAATCCGTTCTAAGCTATCTGTTAAAACCGATTTTGCGTGCGAGAGAGAAAGCTTTGCGTGAGCGGTGAGGTTGTTGTGTTTGAGTGTGCAGTGCGTGAGCGTTAAGATTATAGTATACTATCATGTATGAAAGCGATTACTTTAATATTTATTTTGGCGGTGCTATTTGCTGCTGTTGGTTCAGTTTCTTCTGATTTATATTTGCCATCCTTGCCGGCGATTGCCGAGGGTTTTCATGTTTCTATCTCTTTAACGCAGATCTCCGTTGCTGTTTTTGTTTTGGGTTTATGTTTGGCACGTATATTGTTTGGTCCTATTTCTGATGCGTGCGGGCGCAAGAGGCCGCTTATTTTTGGTCTTGTTATTTGTTTTGGTGGAAGTTTATGTTGTTTATTTGCGCCAAATATTTATATTTTAATTCTTGGCCGTTTATTACAAGGATTTGGTGCTGGTGGTAGTAATACTTTAGGGCGAGTTATATTGCGTGATCGCTTAGAAGGAGTGAAGCTAGCGGAATTCTCCTCTTACTTTTCTATGGCAGGGATTGCTATGATGGCTTCAGCCCCACTTTTTGGTGGTTATATTCAGCACTATTTTGGTTGGCGTGCATGCTTTCTTATATTGTCGGTTTTTACGATAGTAGCGCTTTTGGCGGCAATATTTTTATTGCCAGAAACAAACTTATACCGGAACAAATCATATTTAAAACCCAAGGTGCTAATCGCTAGTCTCACCAAAGTATTTACTGATTGTAAATTTATTTCTTATGCGTTGTTATTGCTTTTAAGTTATGCCGCCTTGCTGGCTTGGTTAACGTCTGGTCCAGTGATTCTACAAAAAGTTATTGGTTTGACGCCAGTTATGTTTGGATGGATCGCAGGATTAGTTGGAGTCTGTTATTTTTGTGGGGCCTTTATTAATAGTAGATGGGTGTCTAAAGTTGGTATACATAAAATGTTAATGCTAGGTTCGTGTATTACGTTTTTAGTTGGTTTGTTTATGTTAATTTCAGGGGCATTGCATTATTTAAATGCAGAGGTGATAGTTATTCCTGTTATGTTAGCAATTTTTGGATTGAGTTTAATTGTTCCTAATAGTTATGCGGCTGGATTATCACCTTTTCCTAAAACAGCGGGTGTTGCCGTTGCGATGCTAGGTACTATACAGGTTATTGGTGGTTTTGTTGCTAGTACTCTCATTGCTATTTTGCCAGATAAAAGTCAGTTGCCTTTGGGGTGTGTTTTTTTTCTAACGGCTTTATTGAGTATTGTTGTTGTATTTAGATTAATTACCATGAGTTCTAGTAAGACTTGATTTATTTATTGGCTGGAGTGAAGAAACACTCAGTAGGGGCTGAGCGTTTCTTTTAGGGTGGTTGTGGTAGGAATTAAATACGGCGGGTACGAGCATTTCTACCGTTAACGACAAGTTTGTTTACAAGGTCGCCACTTTTCTTGGTGATGATGTCAACTTTGTAGAAGTGATTTTTACCGTGGAAGGTGATTGGTTGCACGCTGCCTACTTTGACATATTTATTGCCGCGCATGTACAGTCGAGCTTGCATGATAGTTTTTACTTGGTCGGCTGTAAGATGACGATTGAAGTGACGGCGATGCATGCGCATACGGTGGTGCATGCCGCGCATAGGCATAACGCGCATTACGCAGATAGCACGTTTGGCGTGCATTGGGCCTTTTACTTGTACGGTGGCAGCAAGTGAGCTAACGCTCAAAGCCATGCCTGGTAGTACAGCAGCGCTGATTAGTAGATTCTTAAGTTTCTTGTTCATGGTTTTCTCCAGTGGTTAAATTGAGATTACAGTCTAGGTTGGATCTGTAAATAGCAGGTGTCAGGAGGGTGGTGTTTTGTAACTTTGATGTTACACTTTGCTTACAGTATTGTTTTGATTTTGTTGTATTATTTAGAGGTTACGGCGTTGTTGTGCCGGAAAAACAGAGGCGATATATCTTATGAGTAGTGCGAATAGAATATTGATTGTTGATGATGATGTTGAGATCTGTAATTTATTGCAGAAATTTTTAACGCAGCATGGTTATAAAGTTTTAATGGCAAATAATGGTCGACAGATGCAGCATCTGTTAAGTATTAATAAAGTCGATCTTATTGTGTTGGATATTATGATGCCGGGTAGTGATGGTTTGGAGTTGTGTCGTAAGCTGCGCACTAAATCTGGAATTCCTATTATTATGTTAAGCGCCATGGGAGATGAGGCTGATCGTGTTGTTGGTTTAGAAGTGGGTGCTGATGATTATCTGCCGAAACCTTTTAGTCCGCGGGAATTATTGGCGCGTATAAAGGCCTTGTTGCGTAGAGTGCATGGTGAATTACCGACGGCTGCACAAATTAAATTTGATGCTTGGACTCTTGATCGTAACAAGCGTCATCTGATTTCTCCTGATGGTTTAACTATTCCTTTAAGCGCTGGCGAATTTGATTTATTGGTAGCATTTATTGAGCATGCTGGTCGAACTTTAAATCGTGATCAATTAATGGATTTAACGCGTGGGCGTGAGGCTGATCCTTTTGATCGTACTATTGATGTGCAAGTCGGGCGTTTAAGGAAAAAAATTGAAAAAGACCCTAAGAATCCAGAGTTAGTTATTACTGTACGTGGCGGTGGTTATCGCTTTACGCCGAAAGTGGAGAAATATTGATGCGAAAAGAGTCGCGTTATTTTGCAAGTCGTGCCGCTAGGCGGGTATTTCATGCCTTAATATTAGGTTTTGTAGTGCTAATAGCTGCATCTATTTTTGTATATAGCGGTTTAAGACCTTTTGTTTGGCGGGCGCATAATCGCATCATACATGTTAATCAAGTGACGCGTGTTGTTAAAATTGCAGATAAAGTGCCGGCATATGCTCTGCCAAGAATTATTCGTACGAAAAATAATCGTGTTTTGTATTTTCATCTTGGCGCACATCCATATACGAATTTTAAGCAGTTAAGCTTAACTGATCCTGAAAAAATTCGAGCTTGGTTATTAGCGCATCACAAAGTCGCCAAAGTTTCTATTTTGGTTAATGATGGTCAGTGGTTGAATGTAGTAATACATACGTCGCCAGTACGATGGTGGATATTGATTGGATTTTCTCTATTGGTATTAGTTTTATTATTTGCAATGATAGCTTTGAGTTTCTGGTCTGTTAAATATCTGGCTAGTCCTTTGACGGATTTTGCGCGTGCTGTTAAGCGTTTCGGCGTGGACTTGTATGCGCCACCAATTGCGGAATCGGGAACCGAAGAGATTCGTGAGATCGCACATGCTTTTAACCAAATGCAAGAGCGTATTCGCAAACTAATTGGTGATCGTACGCAAATGCTAGCAGCAATTTCGCATGATTTACGCACCCCTATTACGCGTTTAAAACTGCGAGCTGAATATCTAGAAGATTCTGAGCATTATGAAAAAATACATGCTGATTTGACTGAAATGGAAAATATGCTCTCGTCGGTATTAACATTTGCGCGTGAAGATGCACGCGATGAGCCGATGGAGCGTTTTGATTTAGAGGCGCTGATGGATTCGATGTGTGAGGATATGGTGGAGTCTGGTATGCGGGTTAGTTATGAGAGTGATGGTGAACGCTTGCCGTTTTTTGGGAAGATGAGCGCATTAAAGCGTGCGCTTGGAAATTTAATTGAGAATGCGGTGAAGTATGGTAGTGAGGCGCGAGTTAAACTAACTAAGAAGAGCGTGCATATTCATATTGTTATAGAAGACTCAGGACCAGGTATTCCGGCCGCAGAGTTACAACAGGTGTTTGAACCGTTTTATCGTGTTGAACAGTCGCGTTCACGTTCAACTGGTGGCACTGGCTTGGGATTGGTTATTGCGCGTGATGCGATGCGCTCACATGGTGGCGATGTAGAATTGAAAAATTTAGCCAAAGGTGGCTTAAGAGCAGAGGTTATTTTGCCTTTCAATAAGGAGTTATGATGAGGGAGAATCTTTGGGTAGCACGAAGGTGTTGGTTGCTGTTTGTGCCGTTGGCGATATTTTTTGTCTTATGTTTGAACTATTTTTTGGCGTCTGGATTTTTTCTGCATACGAATCCTTATGATGCTAAGCGTATTTTAGAAATATTATTGTTGTTATACACGGCAGGTTATTTTCTATTATCGCGTTTTGCGCGCAAAGAGGCATTGAATATTTATTTTAAACTACCTGGTGTTGCGAGGTTGTTGTTATTGTTGTTTTTTGTTTTAGGTTTGATCTCTGCTCAGTTTGCAGCTGTGCCGAAAATGGCTTGCCTGGAAGTTGGCTTTATATTTTTGTTGGTTCTTTTTGGTTTGTTTATTGTAGTTCAGCGAATAAATTATGGTGAGTATATAGATCGACTGTTGATTTCTATTGTTTTGTTGGCGGTAGTTAGCTATGAGTTGGCGTTTCTAGTTTCATATGTTGGTATGGTGGTGCATCATAGCTATGTAAATTATTTCCCAGGATTTGTGAATGTGCGTTTTTTCTCGCAGTTCCAGACTTGGATTCTGCCGTTGTTAGTTGTGCCTTTGGTTTATATTGCCGATAGGCGGCGTTTTTTTTATTGGGTTATATACCTCCTTGCGGTATTCTGGTGGGCGCTGGCTTTTGCTAATGGTGCTAAGGGGATGTTCTTGGGGTTGTTAGTGGCCGTTATGGTTGCTGGATATATTTATCGTGGCGGGTTAAAAACTTGGTTGCGATTGCAGTGTGAGGTTGTTTTTGCGGGCGCTGTTTTCTACTATCTATTTTTTCTTTTACTTATTTCATTTAGTGCCGTTTCTATATCAGCTGGTAGTGTGGTAGGTCGACTTATTCTCTGGAAGCAGGCGCTAGGGATGATTGTTAAGCATCCGTTGCTCGGTGTAGGGCCGATGCATTTTTCTCATTTCATTAATCCTATAGCGGCGCACCCGCATAATAGCTTACTGTTAATAGGTGCAGAATGGGGTTTGCCAGCTTTGTTATGTGTTTTGGTGTTATCTATCTGGGGCCTTATTTCTTGGGTGCGTTTATTTAATGCGCGAACCTTAGTAAGCGATGACGTACAAAATATTATCCCTATCAGTTTAAGCGTATCGATAATAGCCGGTATCGCATACTCTTTTGTTAGTGGTGTATTAGTTATGCCGATGAGTCAGGTGGCAATGTTTTTGGTTTTAGGCTGGGCAGGCGGGGTATATTTTGCTACGCGGGGTGTTGCTGAGTTGCCAATAAAAATTGTTGCTGAAATATTTCTCATGTTTTTTATAATAGCAGCAGTTGTCGGAGTTATTGTTGGTGTGGTGCCTGTAATATTTTACCTGCCGCAGACGGAAGTGTCTTGGATCTTTAAGCAGGTATTTACAATAAAGAAGGCGCATGTTGTTTTTAATCCGCGTTTTTGGATCCAAGGGTGGTTTTAGGGGGAGTATTGATGCGGCGTATTATGTGCCGGTTGCAAAACAGTTTGCACTGTTTAAACAGATTATGCCGAATATGAAATCTGTCTTATTGTTGCATCAAGATCGACACCCTTCGACAGAAATTGATAGTGTGTTGACAGCAAAAGTTTGTGCGCAAATGGGTATTAAACTATATGAAGCGGATTCGATTACTAGTGATGATTTGGTGGCATCAAACCTTGTAAAAAATCATTCTTTGTGACATTATAGCCTTGTAAAAAGTCAAAGCAGTTGCCTTTTCGCAGGCTAAATGGGAGGTGTGTATGCAGAGAGATCTATTAAAGCAGTTATCACAGTGGCGTCATGAACCTCTGCGTAAACCGCTGATTTTGCGGGGAGCTCGCCAAGTGGGGAAGTCCTGGCTGATTGATACCTTTGGAAAGCAGTTTACCAGTTACGTAAAAATTAATTTTGATAGGGATCGTCAGGCTGCACGTATTTTTGCGGCTGATTTACGGGTGGAAAAACTCATTGCTGATATAGCGCTATACAAAAGACAGGAGATTGTTCCTGGATCGACGCTATTATTTTTTGACGAAGTGCAGGAGTGTGAGCAAGCGTTAAAAGCATTGCGTTATTTTAAAGAGGAGATGCCTGAGTTGCATGTGATTGCTGCGGGGTCATTGTTGGATTTTTCTTTGCAAAGTATCGGTATGTCGGTTGGTCGGGTGCAGTTTTTATATTTGCATCCTTTATCCTTTGCTGAGTTTCTAACCGCAGCTGGTTATGATGATTTGCGTACACATATTTTAAAGCAAGATATTAGCCCGATTATTCACGATCAAACTTTGGAGCTGTTAAGAACATATATGTGGCTGGGTGGTATGCCAGCAGTTGTAGATGCATGGTTGCAGTATAAGGACGCGATTATTTGCCAAGATTTACAAGAAGAGATAATTGCAGCATTTGTACAGGATTTTTATAAATATGCGCGTAGCAGGCAAATTCCGTATGTTACTAAGTTGTTTGAAGCAATACCTGTGCAGTTAGGAAGGAAGTTTAAGTTTGTTAATGTTGGTCGTGATTTGCGTGCAATTTTATTAAAAGATGCATTGTTTTTGTTAGAAAAAGCTGGCATAGCGCATATTTGTTATCATACATCTGCACAAGAAGTGCCACTGGGCGCTGGCATTAATGAAAAGAAATTTAAAGTGTTTTTCTTTGATATTGGTTTGGCGCAGAAAATATTAGGATTAAATCTTGAGCAATGGATGATGCGACCAATATCGATAGGTAATTCAGGTCAAATAGCTGAGCAGTTAGTAGCGCAAGAATTGCTGGCGTATTCTGGAATAAAGTCAGCGGCTAAATTATTTTATTGGCATCGCGAAGCAAAAAGTAGTAACGCAGAAGTGGATTTTGTTACGACAAAAAATAACGCAATTATTCCTATAGAGGTCAAAGCTAGTAGTGCTGGGGCGATGCGCAGTATGCATATGTATTTGCAGAGTCATAAGGGTTCGCCTTACGGACTCAAAATATCAGAAAATAATTTCGGGATACACGGCCCTCTACATGAGGTTCCTCTTTATGGAATAGAGTCATGGGAGAGAAGCTAAATTTATAGTAACTATTCAGCCATTTCTCGG
>JAGLTR010000069.1 GCA_023135155.1 Gammaproteobacteria bacterium | reverse complement strand
ACTCCCGTGAAATATGGTGTGCGCGGCATTCCAACGCTGATTCTATTTAAGAATGGTGAAGTTGGTGCTACCAAAGTTGGCGCTTTAACAAAATCGCAACTAACCGCCTTCTTGGACGAAAACCTATAAGATATAAACCCTGCGCAAGGAGCCCTGAACCTACTCCTTGCGCGACATCTTGCTTTTTTGCAGATTTAATCCTACAATTGCAACTCCTGCGCATTTCTGCGTAGAACTTCCCAGAGAAATTGTTCCTTTTAGGATTTTTCTGCGTTTATTAACCTAACTTTAAGAGTAGAAGTATTGTTATGCATTTAACAGAGCTAAAACAAAAATCTCCCGAAGAATTATTAAAAATTGCCGAGGAGATGGGAATCGAAGATCTTTCTCGTCGTCGCAAACAAGACATGATTTTCACAATTTTAAAAGCACACGCTAAAAATAATAATGACATTTTTGGTAATGGTGTATTGGAAATATTACAGGACGGTTTTGGGTTTTTACGATCCGGATCCGGCTCTTATTTAGCAGGTCCTGACGATATTTATGTATCGCCGAGTCAAATTCGCCGTTTTAATTTACGCACCGGCGATTCGATTTCCGGAAAAATTCGCCCACCAAAAGATAGCGAAAGATATTTTGCTTTATTACAGGTAAAAGATATTAATGACGACACCCCGGAAACTGCAAAAAGAAAAATTCTTTTTGAAAACCTTACCCCGCTATTTCCAGAAGAAAGATTCACATTAGAGCAAGGCAATGGTAGCACAGAAGATATTACCGCACGCGTAATTGATCTTGTTTCGCCGATTGGTAAAGGCCAACGCGGTTTAATTGTGTCACCGCCAAAAGCTGGTAAAACAATAATATTACAAAATATTGCGCATGCTATTGAAGCGAATCATCCTGAATGTACATTAATGGTGTTATTAATTGACGAACGCCCTGAAGAAGTAACCGACATGCAGCGCTCAGTGAAAGGCGAGGTAATCGCAAGTACTTTTGATGAACCTGCATCACGACACATTCAAGTGGCGGAAATGGTTATTGAAAAAGCGAAGCGATTAGTTGAGCACAAGAAAGACGTTGTTATTTTATTAGACTCTATTACACGTTTAGCTCGCGCCTACAACACCATGGTTCCATCATCTGGTAAAGTTTTATCAGGTGGTGTAGAAGCAAACGCTCTTCAGCGCCCAAAAAGATTCTTTGGTGCTGCGCGCAATATTGAAGGCGGAGGTAGTTTAACCATTATTGCCACAGCATTAGTTGATACCGGGTCGAAAATGGATGAAGTGATTTATGAGGAATTTAAAGGTACCGGTAATTTAGAGCTACATCTTGATCGTCGTGTCTCAGAAAAGCGCGTCTTCCCTGCTATTAATATTAATCGTTCTGGTACACGTCGCGAGGATCTTATTACGAAGCCAGATGAGCTACAGAAAATGTGGATATTGCGTAAAATTCTCCACCCAATGGATGAGTTAGCAGCTATTGAGTTTTTGTTAGATAGATTAAGAACCGCAAAAACCAACGAACAATTCTTTGATGCCATGAAGCGTTCTGCTGGCGGCAAAGACAAGGATAAATAAATTGCATAGCCATATCATTAACAGAGACGCGATAACTCGCGTCTCTACGCCTTTTTTACAATTATTTATATAAACAAGCTTTACGATAATAGTCATATGCAGCAATTTTATTGCTTAGCGCTTCCATGATTTGTGCTAACTCGTAGTAAGCCGCACCATTTTTCGGCTGAATTGCCACACAAGCAGTAAGATACTTCTGTGCCTTACCCCACAATTGCTGCTTCTTACATAAACGCCCCAAACATAGCAATAACTCAGCATCCTGGTCATGATCTTTCAACCAACCCTCGGCCGTTGCTAACTGTTTAATAGCATTACTGCTACAAGCCAAACTATAATTTTCTAATAAAGCCTCTGACCATGAACGCTTTAATCGGGTCTTCAACAACTTCTCTGCTTCGTCACCCGCATGTTTACTAATTAACAGCGAAGTATAAGCTAATAAAATTTCATCATCATTTTGTAAATCTTGAGGAATATGCTGCCATATTTTCTCAATAATATTTAAAGCAGATCCTTGCCTAACTAATAACATACCAATATAAACTTGACGCTCTAAAGCATGCAAACTCTCTGTATGCAGGGCCTTATATTTTCGCAAAGCTGACAATAAATTACTAAGCTGCTGCCAATCTTTGAGCTGCAAATATACCTGTTGTAACAACTGCAAAACATATTTGTGCTTAGGAGCCAACTCACGCAAATGCTTTAACGTGGCCAATGCTTGTTCATACTGTTGCGCATGTAATTGCAAACGTGCTTGTGTTAACCCTACCGCAATACCAGAACCCTTCGTTGAAGCGTGCGCCAACCGCAAATACTCATCTCTTGCGTCATATTTCTCCGCGTGCTGCGCAGCGTGAGCTGCTGCCAAGTAATTAATTAAAGGGGCATCACTTGTTTTCGCTGCTTTAATTAAAGCCTTTTCAGCGACCGTCCAATTACCCTCCGCAAGCTGGAACAAACCATAATTTGTGCGTTTACGAATACTGCGCATAACTGTCATATTTGACCAATGGCGAGCACGCAAAGAAAATAAATTAAATCTACTTGTCAGCCAGAACAATACATAAATAAACAGAATTAAAATAAATAGTGCTGCGAAAAACATCCATAGCGTCGTTTCCAAAGACCATGTCTTAAAAGAAAACAAAACGTAACCTGGATCAGCGTGCATCTGCACGCCAAGAAAAATGGCTACAAGTAAAACAACAAAAATTGCAACTAACCATTTAATCATGCCTGATTCCTCGCTGCTTTTAGCTGCATAGCTTCGTGCAGCGCTGTTATAGAAAGCGCCAGTGTAGGTGTTGTCGGATAAATATTAATCATCTGCAACATCTGTAGCTGATTTAAAGCCGGCTCGGCAGCTGCCATATTATGCATAAAAATAAATCTGACTAAATGCTCTGCGCGCATCAGACTAGAACCATATAGTTTCGGTTTTTTATGCAACACAGCCCATTTCGCTTGCTCCAACAACAACTGCACATTTTGCACTAAAAACATTTTATGCGCCTGTGATAAAAGCGGCGGCATCGGCATATCATGATGACGAATCACAATAATATTTTGTAATTTATCGCCGCTAATATTCCAAAAACGCTGCCATAAAGATTGCACACTCTTGGCGTTATTCTTGACAGTATGCTCTGTGCTTACACTAAGATGATTAGGAACAATAGGTAAATAACCAACAACAGCAGCCAACGCATTTAAACGCAAAACAATACCAACCGTATCTACTTTTGGAACCGCTTGTAATGCAGCAATATCCTGCACAAGCGCTTTACGCATCGCAAACAACTTCGAATTATTTAGCTCCTCAACACGCTTATCAGCTGCTTGTAAAAAAGAGATCGTTTGCGCAATATCTCCGTTGAGTTCTAAAGCAATATTCGCCTGACGCAATAAAGAAGCAACTTCCGGCAACACACAATCTAAAGGATTACTCTTAATGAATTTCTGTGCATCCTGCCAATTTTTTTGCAAAGCACCAATATCTAACTGTTGTTGTGCAATAGTAGCATTAGCATCAGTAAGCGCACTCTGCATAGAGGTCATGTTCTTTTGTATGCGCATCTGCATAAAAACAGCCGCCCCTAATAACAAAATAAATACTAATAACAATAAGGCAAAAAAGTAAGCCTTTTTCTTACCTGGACCTTTTATTACATCCTGCTTTTCATTTGTATTTTGTTCACTCATAGCATAAATCCTTAAGTTCAATTAATTATGAAGTCGCACCCTGATATTTAATCTGCTGAAAAACATTACCCGTATCGCGACTTTGTTGTTGCGTAAAAGAACAATCCATAACGTTGTTACTAAAACATTGTCGATAGCCTGAACGGTGTGGAATTGGCGCCCAATGCGCACCATTTGGAGTAGGGACTAAAACTGGATGCACAGGCTCTAAAGCAACTGGAAAGGTAATTTTTTCCGCTCCACGATATAGACAAATAATTTTTCCAACATTAATGCCAATCCATTGTGCACCCACAAACGCTTTAATTTTCTTTACAAATGATGGGCTATAGCTGCGCCACTTGGTCCCTGCATGCCAGATCATTGCATGGTTTTTTAAATCCTTTACCTCTGGACAATACAGTTGTGGGCTTGCTGGCTGAATACCGGCAACTGCTGCTTGTGCTACCGAGGTTCCTTGCGGCATATTGTTTTGTGAAGCAGGCACCTGTGCCATTGCTAGTAAAAACGGACCACAAAATAAAATTATCATTGTTAATTGTGATTTTTTACTTAACATCTCTTTAATCTCATGTTATCTATTACGAAGAGCACTTCATGTGCCACCAGGATCGTATGATACAACATTTTTGGATTTGATTCCGCAGGAGAAAAACATTGGCTAAACTACATTTCTATTATTCAGCAATGAACGCTGGCAAAAGCACAACCCTATTACAATCAAGCTACAACTACCAAGAAAGAGGCATGGATACACTCCTCTTTGTGCCCCACATCGACACCCGTTTTGGCACAAAAAAAATAGCGTCCCGTATTGGCCTAGAGGAAGAAGCCTTCCCGTTTGCCCCTGATTACAACCTCTTTGAGCATGCCGCAGAAGAGCTACAAAAAAACGCCAACATTAAATGCATCTTGGTTGATGAAGCCCAGTTTCTATCTAAAGAGCAAGTACACCAACTATGTGAAATCACCGACAAGCTAAATACCCCCGTCCTCGCATATGGCCTACGCACTGATTTCCGCGGCGAACTATTTGACGGCAGTAAATACCTGCTCGGCTGGGCAGACTTATTAGTCGAAATAAAAACCATCTGTCACTGCGGTAGAAAAGCTACCATGAACATTCGTGTTGACGAAAATGGCAAACCCATTAAAGAGGGTGAACAAGTAGAAATAGGTGGTAACGATCGTTACGTCGCAGTCTGCCGTCGTCACTTTAAAGAAGAAAAAATATAATAATTAGCTCACGCTTTGATAAATTAATTATTATGAGTCTGACGCAATATCTACGGGTTAATCCTTTGTTCGTACCGGGAAATTCGGTACAATAATCGTTTTATCTGGTGCCAAGGATTAAGCATATGCAAAAAACTACGAAAGTAATATTCACCACGCTTTTGGCTCTTATTTTTCTTACTCCAGCATGGGCAAAAAAACAACAAGCTACGCAAATGCCTCCAGTAGTCGTATCCACAACAACCGCGCAACAGGGAACCTATCAAGAACAAACAACCTCAACCGGATCCCTTGCAGCACTACAAGGCATCGCCCTTAAACCAGAATCTTCAGGTCGTATCACCGCCATTCATTTTAAGTCTGGACAATATGTCACTAAAAACACGCCACTTGTGCAAATTTATCCAAATATTCTGCAAGCACAACTAGAGCAAGCCCAGGCGAATTTAAAATTAAGCGAATTAACCTATGCGCGCGACGCAAAATTATTTAAGGAACATGCTGTTTCACAAGCAACTCTTGATACAGCTGCAGCAAACCTCAAAGCCTACCGTGGCAAGGTGCAAGAAATTCAGGCGCAATTAGATCAAAATCTTATTAAAGCGCCATTTAGTGGCAAATTGGGTTTACGCCAAATTAGCTTAGGTGATTACATCAGCCCATCAGATACCATTGTGAATTTAGAAGCATTGGATCCCATTCGCATCGATTTCAGCGTTCCAGAGGTTTATTTAAGTAAAGTAAGAATTGGCAAGCAAGTAACCGTACAGTCGGACGCTTATCCTAAAACCAAATTCACTGGCCAAGTTGATTCCATTGAATCGCTAGTAAACCAAAATACACGCAGTCTAGATATCCGCGCAACATTATCGAATAAGGATCACAAATTACTGCCCGGCATGTATGTTGAGGTAACAATGCCGCTGGGACCAAAAGAAACAGTAGTGAAAATTCCGCAAACAGCTTTAGCTTCAGACACAAATGGCTACTTCGTCTACAAAGTAGAAAACCAACAGGCTGTCCGCGCATCTGTCAGCATTGGTCATCGTGATGCAGACAATGTTGTCATAACCAAAGGCTTAAAAGCAGGAGATACCATTGTGTCAACCGGCACCAACAAGGTGTACCCAGGCGCCCACTTGGTAATAGGTAAATAGATGAAAAGTTTCACAGATATATTTATCCACCGACCGGTTTTCGCCTCCGTATTAAGCTTACTGCTGTTACTAGTTGGCATCAGAGCCTTTTTTGCTCTTGATGTGCGCCTCTTTCCAAATATTTCACCAACCGTCGTCACCGCAACTGTCACTTATCCAGGCGCTAACTCTGAACTAATGGAAGGTTTTGTTACCACTCCTATTGAAGAGGCTATTGCTGGAGTTGACGGCCTAGATTACATAACCTCGAGCAGTACGCAAAACACCACATCCATCTCCGCCTATTTTCATATGGGCTATAACATCGATACCGCCGTTTCCGACATAAACGCCCAAATATCGTCTGTCCGCTATAAACTGCCACAAGGCATTGAAGACCCTGTAGTAAAAAAAGAAGATCCAAACACACAGCCTACTCTCTACATCTCATTTCGTAGTGAGAGCATGTCGCCGGAACAATTAACAGATTACCTGATTCGTGTCATACAGCCTCAATTACAAACCCTCCAAGGCGTTGGTAAAGCCGATATTTTAGGAGCACGCGAATACGCTATGCGTATCTGGCTCGACCCTAACCTGATGGCTGCGCATGACATTACCGCAACCGATGTTAGACAAGCAATTGAAACCAACAATTTTCAATCCCCAACAGGACAGATCTACGCATCTCTACAACGTTTCGATATCCGCGCTGCTACCGACTTAAAAACACAAGAGCAGTTTAATCGCATGGTTATCAAAAATGATAAAACCAATGTGATCCGCCTAGAAGATATCGGTAAAGCCGAGCTCGGCGCAAAGAACACTGACTTCTCTGTTGTTATGGACGGCAAACAAGCGATTGTTGTCGCCATTACTCCGCGCTCAACAGCCAACCCTGTTGATGTGTCAAAAGTAGTCTTAACACAGATCAGCAAAATGAAAGACACGCTCCCTGCTGGCTTACATGAAGGGATTATGTGGAATGGTGCTGATTATATTAACTCTTCGATTCATGAAGTCGTCCGCACTATTATTGAAGCGACACTCTTCGTTGTCATTGTTGTATTTTTATTCCTTGGATCTCTGCGAGTATTATTTGTTCCGGTGGTAACAATTCCTCTCTCGCTAATTGGCGTTTTTGGCATCATGTTAGCACTAGGTTATACCATTAATACCCTGACGCTATTAGCTCTGGTATTGGCAATCGGCATGGTGGTCGATGATGCCATTGTGGTTTCGGAAAATGTCCATCGCCATTTGGCGATGGGTGGCACACCTTTTGAAGCAGCTATATCTGGTGCGCGCGAAATTAAATTCGCTGTTATAGCAATGACTATAACCCTAGCGGCTGTTTATGCCCCGATTGGCTTCATTACCGGGTTAACCGGCGCACTTTTTAGAGAGTTTGCGTTCACCCTAGCAAGCACCGTAATTATCTCTGGATTTATTGCATTAACACTCTCTCCGATGATGTGTTCAAAAGTAATGACCACCAAAGCTCTTAGCGGCAAACTCCCAACATTTATTCTAGGCTGCACCGATAAATTAACACACGGCTATGTATTTATATTACATAAGGTTCTTAAGGTCAGAATTATTGTGATACTCGGATTGATTGTTGCCTTAATCGCTTGCGCCTATTTATACATGACTCTCCCGCAAGAATTAGCTCCAAAAGAAGACGAAGGCTTTGTGCTTACTTTAATTACTGGACCTTCGGCAGCCAATCTAAAATACACGGAAAAATACACTAAACAACTAGAAAAGATTTATGACTCTATTCCTGAAACACGCAGCTATGGAATCATCAACGGTATGCCAAACGGTATTAATACAGCGCTCTCCTTCCTGGCCCTAAAACCATGGAACCAACGTACACGTTCCGTTGATCAATTAATTCAATATATGATGCCGAAAGATTTTGCAATTACTGGCACACAGGTTTATCCAACTAACCCCTCATCGCTTCCTGGCAATGCTTCGTTTATGCCAATAAACTTCGTGCTCCAAACAACGCAGAGCTATGATTATTTAAATGCCGCCGCACAAAAACTACTCGCTGCGGTACGCAAAAACCAAGCCATATTATTCCCTGATTTTGATTTAAAAATCGACAAACCGCAAATTGAAATAGGCATAAATCGTGATAAAGCCAGAACTATGGGCATAGCCATGACCAGCATAGGAAACACATTAAACATTGCCCTGGGCCAACCAATTACAACCTATTTTGATATGAGCGGCCGTAGTTATCAGGTTATTCCACAACTACTAAAAAAATTCCGTAGTATGCCTACGAATTTAAATCTCCTAAATATTAGAACCGAAAGCGGTGAACTAACGCCGTTATCAGGCATTGTAAATCTATCCGAAAGCATTCAGCCTCCGAGCTTAAATCACTTTCAAGAACTACGCTCTGCAACACTCCAAGCCAGCTTGCCACCAGGATATACCATCGGGATGGCATTAAAATATATTAACCAAGTTGCTAAAAATACCCTGCCTAAAGATATTAAAATAGATCTATCTGGAACCTCTCGACAATTTGTTGAGGAGAGCGGCAAAATGACCACAACATTTATTTTCGCAATTTTATTTATCTATTTAGTTTTGGCCGCACAGTTTGAAAGTATGCGCGATCCATTTATTGTCATGTTAACTGTACCACTCTCAACTTTAGGTGCTCTAGGAGTATTGCATCTAATTCACGGCACACTAAATATTTATTCAGAAATAGGTATCGTGACCTTAATTGGATTAATTAGTAAGCATGGAATATTAATGGTCGAATTTGCCAACCAGTTACAAGAAGAAGGTGAAGAGTTTGTCGCAGCCATTATTAAATCCGCAAGCGTTAGATTACGTCCAATTTTAATGACCACTTTCGCAATGATTTTAGGCGCCCTACCGTTAGCCCTAGCCTCCGGTGCTGGCGCAATCAGCCGCCAACAAATCGGCTGGACAATCGTCGGTGGCATGACCGTCGGAACACTTTTCACACTCTTTGTTGTGCCGTCAATGTACACTTACATAGCTGCACGTAAACAAGTCGTCAAACAGCCAGCATAAGATCATTCTTGCGTAGAAACACCCAACTTGGGCGTCTTAAGGGCACCTCTATAAATTCGTTTTTCTAGACTCGTCATTATCCCGTGGCTTGACCGCGGGATCCAATAAAATCAATAAGTTAAAATTATGGATACCGTGGTCAAGCCACGGTATGACGATTTCGAGAGGTGCCCTTAATATTAACTTTAAGCTCTGCTGCGTCGTGCCGCTCAGGTTCCTAAAACAATATCTCTCCTGGAACATACATGCACTACCATTGTGTTCATCTTGAAAAAATGGATGTAGAGACGCATTGCATGCGTCTCATTATTTTGAAAAGACGCCCAGATCGGGCGTCTCTACGCCTTAAAATAAGATCGTTGCGATAAATACTTACCCACATAAATCCAAAGCAAAAAAAACGCGGTTTTGCCCGCGCCTTTTAAAGAGAAACAATAACATTTAGTGCTTCAAACGCACCGCCAACACATCACAAGTCGCAGCATGCAGAACTGCATTTGCAGTTGAACCTAGCAATAAACGAATACCATGACGACCATGACTACCCACGACGATCATGTCAACTTTTAAACGCTCAGCCTCTTCTAAGATAACAACCTTCGCTGGGCCAAACTTAATTATCTGCAACTCTTCAGGAACTTTTAACTCTTTACCAAGCTTGCGCATCTCTTTGGTAGCGTTCTCTAATAACATCTCTTCAATATCGGCACCAACTGCAACACCATACGCCGCACCATAACTACTAATATGTTCAATAGCGTGCAAAATAGAAATCTGTGCGCCAGTTTTCTTCGCAAGCTCCATAGCCTTTTCGATAGGCTCTTTATCGCCTTTCGTATTCAGCTCAACAGCCAATAAAATATGTTTATACATAAGAACCTCCCTTAACAATATTGTGCCAGTATATCATAAATTAACTCAATGGAATTTAGTTTTTCAAACTCACCGAGCTTACCCTTAGCCGCATCTAGCTGTTCATCAAGCTCCATGATCGCCACCAAAAGAGAATCAGCCGTCAGCTTTTCCTCATTTAACACGCGACTAAATCCCTCTTTAGCAAAGTGCTCTGCATTAACTATTTGATCCCCGCGACTTGCGGCCTTTGAAAGCGGAATTAATAAATGTGGTTTCTGCAAAGTCAGCAACTCAAAAATAGCATTAGATCCAGCTCGTGAAACCACTAAATCAGCTAACGCCAAAATATCTGCCAACTCATCATGTAAAAACTCGAACTGTTTATAACCAGGAAAATTAATTGTCGCATCAACCTTACCATTGCCACAAAGATGCACTACATTAAAATGTGGCAATAACTTAGGTAACAACTCACGCACTAATAAATTAATCTTTAACGCACCCAAGCCCCCACCAAAAATCAACAACACTCTCTTCTCATCATGAAAACCACAAAAAGCACGTCCCTTCGCACTGTCGCCTCGCAATAAATTCTCTCTAATAGGAGCTCCAGTCACCACGACATTTTTCGCAGGCAGATACTTTTTACTCTCATAAAAAGTTACACATATAGTTTTAGCAAAAGGAAAACATAATTTGTTTGCCAGTCCTGGGGTTAAATCCGACTCATGCAAAATTACAGGAATGCGCAACACCCAAGATGCAGCAACAACCGGCACAGCAACAAAGCCACCTTTAGAAAAAACCACGCACGGACGAACTTTCAACAAAACAAATAAAGCCTGTAAAGCCCCGAATAAAATTTCAAAAGGATCAACGAAGTTCTGCCAGCTAAAATAACGTCGCAACTTACCAGTACATATACTAAAAAAAGGAATATCAACGCGCCTAATTAATTCTTTTTCTAAACCACTACGCGAACCAATATAAGCAACATGCCACTGTTCATTTAAACATTTATTAATTAAAGCAATATTAGGAGTAACGTGTCCTGCCGAACCACCACCAGTGAAAACAACCGTTTTTTTACGCTTAAACCCCACAGAACATCCTTAACCTAAAGGCTTATAACCCATCTTATTTAAAATACCCTGCAGCTCGCTCAAACTATTAAAATTAACCGTTAACTTACCCTTACCAAAATTATTCGACAGCACAGCAACTTGCGCACCAAAAAGATCAGACAGATCTTGCTGCAATTTTGAAACATTTGGATCAAGCGTTGCGGTTTTTTTCGTAGCTTTAGGATTCTGCAATCTCTTAATTAATTTCTCAGTTTCACGCACAGATAACTCTTTGGCAATAATAGAATTAGCCGTATGGATCTGTAATTGTAATTCAAGCGGCAACAGTGCGCGCGCATGCCCCATCTCTAAATCACCATGCTCAACCATAGTTTTTACTTCTAACGGTAAATTCAATAAACGTAATAAATTAGTCACCGTCGTACGAGAACGACCAACAGCTTCGGCCACCTCTTGATGTGTCATATCAAATTCATCAATAAGCCTTTTTAAAGCAACCGCCTCTTCAAGAGCATTTAAATCCTCACGTTGAATATTTTCAATAAGCGACATCGCCACTGCGGCTTCATCGGGAATATCGCGTATCACTGCAGGAATCTCATGCAACTGCGCCATTTGCGACGCACGCCAGCGTCTTTCACCTGCAATTATTTCATAGCGATTATCACTAATCGGACGAACTAAAATCGGCTGAATAATGCCTTGCGCCCGAATCGAGTTAGCAAGATCCTCTAAAGCCTCATAATCCATATCTTTTCGTGGTTGGTATTTACCAGGCTCAATAACATCAATAGGCAATTTCCTTAATTGACTCTTATGCATCGGCGTCTGAATCTCACTTAATAACTCTGAAACACCTAAATCACTTAGCCCGCGACCCAAACCTCTTTTTACTACTGACATATGAAACCCTCACTAATTAGTTAAGCCTTACGACTCTATTGCTTGGCCTTTTTATTACGACGCACTAACTCAGCTGCTAAAGCCAAATAAGACGCGGCACCTTGCGAAGCCTTATCATACACGAGCGCCGGCACCCCATGACTAGGAGCCTCAGCCAAACGCACATTTCTAGGAATAACCGTACTAAAAACTTTATCTGGAAAATGGTGCACCAATTGCGATGAAACATCGCGCGTTAGAGTGTTACGACCGTCATACATAGTCCGCAACAACCCTTCGATATAAAGCTCTGAATTGGCTACATCCACCAGCTTATCAATCGTCTGTAACAAGCTCGCCAAGCCTTCCAACGCATAATACTCACACTGCATCGGAATCAACACCGAGTGCGCTGCCACCAAGGCATTAACCGTTAAAATATTCAAAGAAGGCGGGCAATCAATCAACATATAATCATACTGGTTGCGAATCTCCTTTAAACCAAGCTTCAGCGTATACTCACGCCCAACCAGCTGTAAAAGCCGCACCTCGGAAGTAGTCAAGCTACCATTCGCTGGCATAACATCATAACCAACCTCAGTCGGCACAATAACTTCAGGAGCTGTCGCATGCTTTAACAACAGCTCATTCACCGAATTCTCCACCTGCGTTTTCTGAATGCCACTACCCATAGTAGCATTACCTTGTGGATCCATATCGATCAATAAAACCTTGCGCTTAGTAGCAGCGAGCGAAGCCGCGAGATTAACAGAGGTTGTAGTCTTACCTACACCACCCTTTTGATTCGTAATAGCAATAATCTTAGTCACACAACTGTCCTATATGTTTCACGCTATGTGCATCATATGCGATTCCAAGACAAAAGTGCAATAATAGAAAGATCTAAAGCTCGTCATTCCGCAACATCATTAATCATCGACCCGCGGCGCCATCATTACTCGTCATTCCGCGGCTTGACCGCGGAATCCAGTCTCTAAGGCCGTAAAACAACCAGATGCCACATATTTTCTGTTTGCAACAGCCCCCGCAGCATCGATAATCCATCTCTCCACCCCAGACTGGTCTAATATAGCTTGGTTCATAGATATGGATCAAAACCAATAAAAACATTACTCGCCATTGGCTTCACCTTGCTCTCCTAATCTATGCCTTATCGTTCTAATTTCACGCCTTAATTCTTGCTCTAATTCCTCTTCCGTTGGCAAGTGAAACTTATATGTACTCGTAAAGACTTGTTTGGCGCTATCTCCTAATAAATACTTGGCCATCTCATCCTTCCTTTGGGTGCAAAGAACTAAACCAACAGTAGGATGATCATTATTTTGCTTTATCTCTCGGTCAAAATAATTAACATATAACTGTATTTGTCCCAAATCTGCATGGGTGAGCGGATGCGTCTTTATGTCGATAACAATATAACATTTCAAAATCACATGATAAAAAACCAAGTCCGCATAAAAATTATCCCCATCAAGAGATAATCTTTTTTGCCTAGCAACAAATGAAAATCCCGTACCTAACTCAAGTAAAAACTGCTGTAAGTTACCAATAATGGCGGCCTCTAGTTTTGACTCAACAAGTTGGTGCGATTCCGGCAACCCTAAAAACTCCAAAATGAATGGTTCCTTTATCGCGTCTTCAGGCTTATTAATTTCTTGGCCTTGATGAGCAAGCTGCAGAAGCCCCTCTTTATCTTTACTCTTGGCGAGGCGCTCGAATAACAAACTACCAATTTGTCTTTCTAGCTCTCTACCACTCCAATTATTTTTCTCTGCTTCGATTTCATAGAACTGACGAGCTTCTTGTCGACTTACACGCATAAGCGCTCGATAATGTATCCAACCCAAACTAAAACTAATCTCTATCAATTCACCACGCACCGCGTGGTGAATTGATAAACGGTCAGAATATGTAAGATAAAACTGCCTAATATCTCTTAATGTGCTGACACTAAAGCCTTTTTTGTAACGCTTTGTGAGAAGTTCAGAAAGCACTTGTAATAAGTACGTACCATAATCAGCACGAGCTCGCCCTTGCTGTTCTTCCTCAACAATATCTCTACCAATAAGCCAATAAACCCTAACCATCTCCGTATCAATCGTTCTTTGAATCGTTGATCGAGCCAGTTCGATATAGGGACTGTTGCAAACCGAATTTAGGTGAGCAGTAATGCGAGAAAAATTGGCGAAAAACGCGCAGTTTATATTGATAAATGAGCATTTTGAGGCGGTTTTTCTCGTATTAATGCCGCATAAATTCGGCTTGCGACAGTCCCATATAAGACGTTACTTTATCATAGAGCGTATCTAAATTATTTGAATAACAACGATCTATTTTGGTTGATGAATGTTTTGAATTCCGAATATTTGTACCCACAGCAATCCCAGTAAATTTTATTTACAACGATCACTGCAAAAAAGTTTTCTCTTGATAGGCAGCGACCCTTAACCCGCCAAGCGTCAGATAAAATAACTTCATGAGCATATAATTTCAATACCGTACTTTTGCGGTCTAACATGTGGAAATATGATAGGAGCCTATGGGCGTAAAATCACTAAATGTCGATCCTCATCAAGAAAAGGCACATCGAGCTTATGCACTTCTGCCTCTGGAAAAGCACGTAGCTCCTCAGTCGGCAACTTCCCTTTCATGGCCAACAAAGCCCCACCAGGCTTATAAAGATGCCGCGTATTTCGCATAAGATCGGCAAGAGAAGCAACGGCGCGTGTAACAATACAATCAAACTTCTCCTCTGGCTGATAATTTTCAGCCCGCGCATGCACAATCTCAATATTAAGAATTTTTAGCTCGGCTTTAACATAGGTTAAAAAACGAGTCTTCTTACTATTAGAGTCCAACAAAACAAAATGCTTTTCGGGAAAAACTAACGCCAAAGGAATCCCTGGAAAACCGGCTCCTGTTCCTACATCCAAAATTCGCTTGCAAGAAACAAATGGCACAATAGCCAAACTATCCAACACATGTCGCACCAACATCTCATCAACAGAACTAATAGCAGTTAAATTATAAACAGTGCGCCACTTAGAGAGCACTTCGATAAACTCTATAATTTTCCTTTCAACGTCTGCATTCACAACTATCCCAAGCTGCTCTGCTCCGGAAATAATAATTAAATTCTCATCATTGGCCATTGGTCACACACCCTCCCTCCAGGTTGCTTCCTGCCTCCATCAAAGGTTTTAAAGATTTTTTTCCGAAAAAACTACGTCTTCGAGGCCTGCCAGTCTCTGGGGGTACGTCAACGCCACCGCTACCCCTTGTTACCGGGGGCTTAATTTTAGGTCTTGGTGATAAGGCGCTCAAGAACGACGATTTCCTACTACGCCCCTTTGGGCTTACATCCCCCTCAGGTTCTTTTGGTTGTGGTATCAACTGGCCTCCACCACTAGCACTCTGTGACTGCTGAATCCTGTGCTGCTCCTGCAATTCTGCGAAAGAACAAAAACTCTCCCTGTATGTACTTTTATACAAACTAGGTTTCTTTGCTGGGGGCGGCTCTTCCTCTGTGGATTTCGCAAGCTCATCCAAGCGCGCTGACATTAATTTAGACAGGGATGATTGCTGAGATGACATCTTTACATATGCACCAAAATCTTGGGCTTTCTGCTCTAAACTCAATCTTCTCTTCTCTTGTTGCTGGAGCATTTCAATTACCACACCATCAGCCTGCTCAATACGCATCACAACTAAATCAGCACACTCTGTAGAGTCCTCTGCCAACTCCTTTTCAGTTGGTAAAATAAAAATATCGGCTATTTTTATGAGTGTTTCCGAAGAATACGGTTTGTTGATAGCACGAAAAATATTTTCAACATTCTTATACAAGTAATAATACAAATCATTTAACAGTAAACGTGACTTCTCATTTAAATCAACTAAAAGTACCCCCTCTTTGGACACGACAGGAAAACAATCTTGATAATCTTCAAGATATTCCACCAGATGACGCAGAGCCACAAACAACTTATGGGCTCTATCAACATCATCACTCTTAGCAATCAGATCATCGATCATATGGTAACAATCACGCCAATACAGTGAAATTTTATATAACGCATGGAGCTGCTTAAATTGCTTTTCTTGTTTTTGGTCTTCAGCCATATAAAATGATAAGCGCAAAAGTGCTCGCCCTAATTTCATATCATCATCTTCTGTGCTACCAACATCCTTAACCTCACAATCAACAAAGTTTAAGCCATGCTTGCCCACAATCCCAGACCACTGATTATCCCGAACACCTGAAAGCATCTCATCAAGCTCTTCCCCAGCAACACCAAAAGTTTTTATATCATTTAGCGCGTTATTAATAAGCACATCAAAATAGTCTGAAAAATTAGTTGCAAATAACTCAAAATCACCGTGTAACAAAGATAAAACTGACTTCAAACACTTAAGATCATCTGACCCCAAACCCTGAAGGTTTATAAACTTCTTCCAAACAGTGAAATCACCACATTCACCGCAAAATTCAGAAAACACCCCCTTTAACTTATCAACTGTTTTGCGAGATTTATCCTCATTTGTCATTTTCACACTATAAGCAACATCAATATGCCAAGGAATTAATGATTGTGGAGCCAAATATGAAAATTTCTTGTCGGGATTAAGCCTAATTTGAAGCTCTGCCGCCTCATTTAACTTACTAAGATAATAAAAATAATAAATAGATGAAGCAAAATTATCTGCTCTTACCAATATATCTGCCGGATAAACTTTGCGATTAGACCTTATTTGATCGAGCAATCCCTGCGCTTTAGCTAGCACATCGCTGGCAAAACCAGCGCAATCAATATCCTGCTCCTTCCCGGAAATAAATACATTCACAGATTGATAAAAAAGAATTAACTCTTCCCATAACTGATACAACCGCATTAAACACCCAAACTTATCTTTAGGCGGGGCATCATCAGATGTCAGCTCATCAATTAAGGTTAAGGCTCTAAAGCTACGTATTAAAGCTTTAACCTGAAGCTCCTCCTCTCGATACCGATTAACTTCTCGGTGGTCAGACATAACCAGATTATTAAAACTAGTTAGCCGCCACCAAAATTTATGCATTTTTTGAACATTACCCTTTGGTATCTCTACCACACACGCCTTAACCTCACCAAAATCACTCTTGCTATATTTTTTCTCTATATAGAAAAAAAACTTAACAACAATATCATCAAAACAACCAGGGTTATGGCGAGTAAAGGAGTGTATTGCCTCATAAAAGTAACAAACAATACTTTTAAGAGAGTTTAATTCCTTTATTGTTAAATATTCCATAACATCCCACTGCTTATACACATAAACAGTTAACTGTATTTCTTAATAAAAATAAGCAACAAAGAAATAGCCGCAGGCGTAATACCAGAAATACGCGCCGCCTGGCCAATTGTTAAAGGTTGGGACTTTTTTAGTTTCTGACGCACTTCGTTTGATAATCCCTTTATTTTGTCGTAATCGAAATTTTGCGGTATTTTTGTTGCATCATTTCGTCGACGTTTTTCTATTTCCTGTTGCTGCCGATCTATATAACCCTGGTATTTTATCTGAATTTCTAGTTGTTCCGCAATGAGGAAGCTAACCCTATGATCTTTAACTAATTCTAATTGCGATAATTGCTCATATGATATTTCAGGACGCTTTAGCAGCTCCAAAGCCTTTACTGGACGTTCAATTTTTATAAGAGAGTTTTCTGGTCTAATTAGAATCTTCTCTAACCTTTTTCTCTCTAAT
>JAGLTR010000068.1 GCA_023135155.1 Gammaproteobacteria bacterium | reverse complement strand
AACATGAACAAACCAACCGGTAAAATCGCATTTATTACTTCGCCGCAATTGGGTGACGCACTTATCTCAATGGTGACCGTCAATAATTTGCGTCGTAATAATTTCTCTGTGACAATCTTTAGCGATTATATCTACGCTTTAAGAGAATGGTTTACTCACAATGAAATCAAAGCCTCCCCGAAAGCCACTTCCGAAAAGGCAGAAATATTAAACTTTGATACTATTATTTTTACTTATCGGCATGACATAGATAGCAACTATGGCCTACACAACAAAAATGTAATTGTCCTTGCCGATTCTTATCTTTATAGAACCCAACAAACAATGGTCGACATCCAGGTCGCCATATGTGAACACGAATTGGGATTAATAAATCTAACCAGAGATAACGGCCTAACGCCACCGGCAAATTGCATCCATCAGAAATTCCAAAATAGAATAGCAATACACCCAACCAGCCGAGAAACTTGCCGCAGTTGGCCTGCAAAAAAATTCATTAAACTATCCCTAATCTTACAAAATAATGAGTACTCCGTAAGCTTCCTTATGAGCCCGAAGGAACGCCACACATGGCAATGGGTCACTGCGCACAATATTCTTCTGCCCGAACTACACACTCTCGCTGATACAGCAAAATGGCTATACGAATCTGGTTTTTTTATTGGCAATGATTCTGGGCTAGGACACTTAGCGTCATGCTTAAACATACCCACGGTTAGCTTAATACTGCGCCGCAAGTTAGCTAACCAATGGCGTCCAGCCTGGGCTCCTGGAGAAATTGTATTGCCACCTAAATGGCTTATTACGCGCCCACTAAAGGAGCGCTTCTGGCGCAATACTATATCTGTAAAAAGAGTCTATAGAACCGTAAAAAAATTCTTTATCCAACCAAACAAAAACAACAAAACCTGCATAACCACGCAGGAAAAAACATTTAAAAAGGTAATCAGATACAATCAAAAATATTACTCCAACATCATCGGCCAACTGATAAACAATATCGATCAGTATTTAAATGCCTCAACAACCACCATAAAAGATGATCATGCATCAACTGTAAAAATACTAACCATGGACAGACGTAAAGTTATCATAAAATGTTATAACACAAAAAATCCTCGGCACTTTATACGTCGAGCACTACGAAAAACACGCGCGGCAAACTCATGGGACAATGCCTTTCTTCTAGCAAAATACGGCATTGAGACCATGCTTCCTATTGCTATGATAGAAAACCGCTTTGGCCCCCTGCGCGGAAAGTCGTATTTAATACTTCCGTATAGTGAGGGAATAAACGGCTTTCGTTACCTTGAGGACAACTCCTTGTCAGAAATGGAATTACAAAAAACCATTGCTAATATAGCCAAACTTCACAAAAGAATGACAGAACATTTAATTACCCATGGCGACTTCCAGCCTGGAAATCTACTGATAAGCAATAATTATCCGACACTAATAGACCTAGATCGTGTCAAAAAACACAAAACAAAAAACAAAGCTTACTGGAAAGCGTACAACAAGGACATTAGTGTAATGTGCTCCCACCCAAGAGAGAATGCAAAAACCCGCAAAATGCTACAGTTGGCTTTGACGACTCATATACATGAGCTTTAAATATTTATAATAAACACTCTCAAAACTACTAATAGCTATCGTCAATCCCTCTTTGCCATCTAAAAAACCACGTCCTAAAAAATAAAGTCTAATAAACGCCCAAATAGACGCAGTTAAAACTTTACCCATGCCACATCTCTTACCCCGAGCAAAATACGTCTCAGCACTTGCCGTTGAATAAAGATTAATCTTAGATAAAACATCGTCCAGAGAATGGTAACTATAATGCCACAATTGTCCCTTTAATAATCCTACAGGACCTTGCGCCTCCAGCTTCTCATGCACAAGATCATCACTAAATTTACCGCAACCTTTTTTTATTAAACGTAATATTTTTTCATTCACCCAACCACTTGTAAAACGCAACCGCTTCCCAAGATAATTATTAGAACGTAATACCCGATAGGCAATCATCTCGCCTGAATGCTGTAATACCGCCTCTATTTGCTCACGTAATCCATCCGATACGCGCTCATCAGCGTCAATAGACAACACCCAATCACTCGTTGCTCGCCCTAATGCTCGATTTTTCTGGCAGCCAAATCCTGGCCAATCTGTACTAAAAACTTTATCCGTATACTCACGACATATCGCAACTGTCGCATCAGTGCTACCTGAATCTAACACAACAATCTCATCTGCCCACTTGACGCTTTCCAAGCAGTCGCGAATTACGTCTTCTTCATTTTTCGTAATAATGGTAACGCTCAGAGTATGCATAGCCACATCCTATAAGTATCGTTATAATAAGCGCTTATGTTAACACAAGCTCCCAAGATTGCAGTAATTGGTTCCCGTGGTTTAGGTGACGGTCTAATATTCCTGGTTCTAGCAAAAAACCTACAACGTCACGGCTTTGACGTAACATTTTATAATAATTTTACTGCACAACTAAAGCCGTGGATCCCGGATCTGAAACTCGCTCCCTACCCAAAAAAAGAAGACGTCTTTACTCACTTCACCAAGTTCGACATTGTAATTTCAGAAAAAGTATCAGTATTAACTGATGCCGTCCCTGAGAATAAATTCAAAGAACTAGGAGAAAAGTATATCTTTCTTTCATGCACAACGCGTAATTTACATCCTGATCTGACGCTCGATCCTTCCGCATACGTAAAAAACAAAATAAATGACGATGCAATATTCACAGCAATTCAACCAATATTAGCATCAGCGGGTACGATCCTACCTAAAATTAGTAAAACATTACCACTAATCGAAACACTAGCTATATTTTGTCGTGATAAACTTTTTATCCCTGAAGCGACAAAAGAAATAAACCTACAACCCCCCGCACATCTCATCCACCAAAAATATCCTAAACGCATCATTATTCACCCCACCAGCAGCACAACTAATAAAAACTGGGCACAACATAAATTTATCAAGCTAGCTTCTCGACTACAAAAAGATGGCTGGGTACCAACATTTATTGTTTCACCTGCTGAACGCCCAGAATGGCAACGCATAACCGCAGGCTTATTTGACTTACCCAGCTTTCCCTCCATAAATGAACTGGCTGCATTCATTTACGAATCAGGCGTCATGGTTGGTAATGAATCTGGCATCGGACACCTAGCATCAGCGCTTGGCATTCCGACCCTCTCTATCGCAGGTGCTGGTACTAAAAAAATCCGCTGGCGACCCAGCTGGGCATATGGTGAAATAATCAATTTTCCTAAAATTACGTTTAAGGGCAAGAAATATTGGCAGTGGTTTATCTCCGTAAATCACGTCTACAGATGCTTCAATCAGTTTGTGAAATATCTTCAAAAACACCGCCTACTTCCCCAAGCTGATTAGAGCTAAAAATTGGCGAAGCCAAATCACATACGGTAAACTATGCGCCTTTACAAAGAAGATTATCCGCATGAATACTAAGTTACCCGACTTTACCAACGTGAAAATTCTTGTAGTAGGCGATGTCATGCTAGACCGTTACTGGCATGGCGATACACGACGCATCTCGCCAGAGGCCCCTGTTCCCGTAGTCCACATAAAAGACCTACATGATCAACCTGGCGGTGCAGCAAATGTTGCCCTGAATATTGGAGCGCTTGGTGCAAACGTAACGCTACTTGGCATAACAGGCAATGATGCAAATGCCAAAACATTATACAAGTTATTGGATGACAAACGGGTTACGTGTCACTTCCAAAAATCTGACGTCCCAACCACCAGTAAATTACGCATCATTAGCCACAATCAACAACTAATTCGCCTCGACTTTGAAGAGCTCTATCACCATATCAATTACGACGCACTGCTTAAAACATATAAAAAACAACTAGCTCACACAGACCTAGTTATAATTTCTGATTATGGTAAGGGAATTGCAGCCTGCACACGGGAATTAATCAACATCGCCAAAGAAAACCATATCCCAATTATAATTGATCCCAAAGGTAAAGACTTCTCTATCTATAAACACGCCACTGCCATAACCCCTAACTTCCACGAATTTGAAGCCATTGTTGGGCCTTGTGCGAATGAAAAAGAAATTGCCGAAAAAGGAACTACTTTATTACAGCAACTACACCTAGGCGCCTTACTAATAACACGCGGCGCAAACGGTATGAGTCTCATTCAAGCCAATCAACCCGTTTTACATATTCCAACAAAATCCCAAGAAGTTTATGACGTCACTGGAGCGGGAGATACCGTAATCGCAACCTTGGGCAGTGCGTTAGCCGCGCAAGTTGATATGGGAGATGCAGTTGAACTAGCGAACAGTACTGCAGGAATTGCCGTACGCAAATTCGGTTCTGCAACTGTTTCAGTACAAGAGCTACGTCGCGCGCTTCGTAAACATAACGAATCATTTCTTGGCATTATCGATGAAGAACGTCTTCTACAAGAAGTTGAAGATGCTAAAGAGCATGGTGAAACTATTGTCATGACCAATGGCTGTTTCGATATTATTCATGCCGGCCATATAGCTTATCTAGAGCAAGCCAAAGAACTTGGTACACGCTTAATCGTCGCAGTTAATGAAGATGAGTCTGTGCGCCAATTAAAAGGCGACACCCGCCCAATAAATCCACTGCAATCACGCATGGAAGTACTCGCGGGCTTACGCCCAGTAGATTGGGTCATTCCTTTTAAGGAAGACACGCCAGCAAAACTAATTAAAAAAATAACACCAAACATTCTTGTCAAAGGCGGTGACTACAAACCCGAAGAAATTGCAGGTGCTGACCATGTCATCGCCAAGGGCGGGACAGTAAAAATATTAACGTTCGTTGCCAATCATTCAAGCTCAGAAATAATTAAAAAGATCCAAGGAGAATAGCCATGTTTATAGTAACAGGTGGCGCCGGTTTTATCGGTAGCAATATTGTACATACTCTTAACGAAATTGATCGCAACGATATTTTGGTCGTAGACGATTTAACTGATGGTACCAAATTTAAAAATCTAGCTGATAGCGCAATACTTGATTATCAAGATCGCGATGCTTTTCTAAAAGATATTCTAGCTAACAAAAAGTTCCCAGAGAAAATAGACGCCGTATTTCATGAAGGGGCTTGTTCAGCGACCACTGAATGGGACGGCAAATACATGATGGATAATAACTTCCAATACAGCAAAGCGTTATTACACTATTGCTTGGATAACGGTATTCCATATATTTACGCCTCCAGCGCCGCAACTTATGGCGCCAACATTAAATTCGCTGAGAAACCTGAAAACGAACTACCATTAAATATTTACGGATACTCTAAACTGCTATTTGATCAATATGTTCGCCGCTATTTACCAAAAGCTAAAAGCCAAATTGTTGGCTTACGTTACTTTAATGTTTATGGTCCACGCGAACAACATAAAGGCTCGATGGCAAGCGTAGCCTTTCATCTGAACAACCAAATACAACAGAATGCTAACGTAAAGCTATTTGAGGGTTGCGACCATTATGATAATGGCGAACAACGACGTGATTTCATCTACGTTGGTGATGTGGCTGATGTTAATTTATGGTTATGGCAAAATCCTAAAATTAGCGGCATTTATAATCTAGGAACAGGTCGCAGCCAAACATTTAATGATGTTGCCAATGCAGTTATTGGTTGGCATAAAACTGGACATATTGAATATATTCCTTTTCCAGAACATTTGAAGGGTCGCTACCAAAGCTTTACTGAAGCTGACATAACTAAATTACGTGCTGCTGGCTATAAAAGAAGATTTAAAACAGTAGAAGAGGGCGTAGAAAAGTATCTCGATTGGATGAATGGCAAGACTATAGTAAGTGTGTAGGCCAAGGTTATCCTCAGCCCATACACTTTAAATTAACGATTACTGACTAGCCATACCTTTCAGTAAGGAATTAGGTGTGCCGCCGCTTTTACAGGCATCCTTATCTTTATTGGCCGGAACAGCGCAATAAATAATCTGCCCTACTTGTTTACTTGATTGTTCCATTATGCGAGAAGTAGCGCTCAGCGTAATCAAGCCACTAATTGACTTCATTGTAATCATACGCTCGTTCTGATTTTGAACAGCGTTCAGTTGCGCACTAATTTGTGCTAACAAAAATAAAGTTTCGCGCGCCACAGTCGCTGGAGATGCTTTTGCCATTGCTTGATAATAGGTAGGGCTCATACGCTGCCCAACAACTTCATTACGTATTTGATAGGCGCTTTTTTCAGTGTCTTTCTGCGCGACCCTTGCTTGATAGACATGCAACAAATTATTGACAAAGATGCTACGAGTTGCGATCAGCTGACGATATGCAACGCGGTATTTACGATACGCGGGCTTTTGCTGCAGAGTTTGCTGTAACTGCGCAAGATCACTTGCTGACAAAGGTGTTTTCTTGCCAATTGTCATCGTGTCATCACCACTACCCACCGGAACTTTAAAAGTCGGGGCTAATCGAATAACTATGGGCTGGGCGATACTATTCATTTCTGCTAAAAACCCGTTGGCCGAGTTTAATTTAGCGCTAGAATCATACACACTAGGCCCAACTAAACTCTCAACATCAAACATAGCATTATTTTGCTTTGCCTGATCATTTTGTTGCTTAATTGATAAGGTGTTGGCGCCTGATGAAAAAATATTACTTAAAGCACTGCCTGCACCACTAACATCGATAACATCATCGCCAGCTAAAACCTGTTGCAACTTATAAGCAATCTGCGCCTTGGCATCAATACTAGCAAAAGCATTTTGAATCGCTGTTTGCGCTGCTGACGTAACGGCGCTTGCAGCATTATCTGCACTTGCTTTACTTGCAGCATTATAATTTATTATCGTTGCAACTTGCGGATCAGTTTCATATGCAATCTTAGTATAAGCCTTTAACAATAGATTATAAAATTGCACGCCCACACCATCATATAATTGATTTAACGCATCGCCACCATAACCCTGCACTAAAACAGACATCTCAGAACCTGAGCCGCCTTGAGCAAAAACATTCTGCAATGGAGCTATACCAAACACAGCTAATACCGAAACTATTATGGTTAATTTACTTATTAATTTCATGGTAAATGGCCTCATCATTATTTTTATATTTAATTATTGAAAAATATCCTGGTGCTGTGGTTTTTGCGTTTGAGGCACTGTCGAATTAGTAACAGTTTGTTGCCCGCTAGAGCTACCATTAACTACAGCTATTGCTGCAGGCTGCTGTACAGGAGCACTCATCGTTGTGCTCTGCTGCGGCAAACTAATAGATTGCGCGCCTTTATTTTGATCAAAGACTTGCTGCCTCACACCGTCATACCAGCTGGGGTTATTTACTAAATTATTACACGCCGTTTGCTCGTCACCTTGATAGCTATCACAAGGATTTGCAAAAGCAAGAACGCTACCACTCAATAATAATATTACTACCGCTAAAAACTTATACATTACTTTCATCCTCCATCGCCTTTACCACAAGGCTTGTGCGCTCTTCAGAAAACACTCTGCCTAACAGCCTTAGGCGCTCAAAAACTATATTACGTCGTAAAAACAAACCCGGCACATCTTCTTCAGAAGTACTTACCTCTTCAGCATGCATCAACAAACGAGCCGCTGAACCAGGATTAGCCACATCCAAACACTGCAAAAGCCTTAAATTACGCGCTGCTCTAACGTAAGCCGCCAATTTTATCATCTCATCTTCGTTTTGCAGTTCAACACCACCAACATTATCCAGCTCAGCACCCAGTTTAACCATCGCTGCCTCAAAATCAGGATCACCATCCGGCGCCCAATCTTCAACGCCTTCCATAAAGGTCACTACGCGATAAATCATCGGGTCAACATACTTAAACCAGTATTCATGCGCCCCTTTATTTGATAGATCTGGCATGCAATCTCTCCGTCACCAAAAAGGTAAATTTTATCACCAAGCTAGTGACATAGATATATTAAATCATGCCAACCTTAAGGAAACCTTAAATCATCCAGGATAAGCCTAAATAACCAGGTCAAAAATTGCTTCATCGCGTTAGCATTAACCAGATCTGTACATCAAAAAACAGCACCTTCTAGACAACTGTTCGGCATCATTATTGCGTTGTAGAGTTTCATTCCTCGACTTGAACATTGAATCCATAGCATGCTTAGAGGGACTGTTGCAAGCCCCCAGAACATTGCCCCCTTGAAAAACAGCAAAACAACCAAACATATACAGTAAGTTAACCACACTATCGGAGTAACAACTATGCGTATGGATAAACTAACAACAAACTTTCAAATGGCTCTCGCAGACGCCCAATCTTTAGCAGTAGGGCGCGATAACTCATTTATAGAACCAGCACATCTTCTGCTTGCTCTTCTAAACCAAGAAGCAGGAACCGCTTATAATATTCTCACAAAAGCAAGCGTGGACATCAGTCGCCTACGCGATGAAATAGAAAATCTTATCGATAAATTACCGCAAGTTGAAGGTAACGCAGGTGATATCCACGTATCCAACGAGCTCGGGCGCTTATTAAATATTACAGATAAACTCGCACAACAACGCAAAGACGAATATATTTCTAGCGAACTGTTTTTATTAGCTGCCCTCGAAGATAAAAGCGGTGTAGGTAAAGCACTAAAAAATGCTGGCGCTCTAAAAAACACCATTGAACAAGCAATTGACGATATTCGCGGCGGACAAAAAGTAAATGATGAATACTCCGAGGAAAAACGCGGAGCTTTGTCAAAATATACTATCGATATTACCGAACGCGCTGAACAAGGCAAATTAGATCCAGTAATTGGTCGCGATGATGAAATTCGCCGTACCGCGCAAGTATTACAACGCCGCACTAAAAACAATCCAGTATTAATTGGCGAACCAGGCGTTGGTAAAACAGCCATTGTTGAAGGCTTAGCACAAAGAATAATTAATGGCGAAATTCCAGAAGGCCTGCGTAATAAAAGAATTTTATCATTGGATATGGGACTGTTATTAGCAGGCGCTAAATACCGCGGCGAATTTGAAGAACGCTTAAAATCAGTGTTAAAAGAGGTCTCAAAACAAGAAGGCAATATAATACTGTTTATCGATGAAATGCATACTATGGTGGGCGCCGGTAAAACCGAAGGTTCCATGGATGCTGGTAATATGCTAAAACCAGCATTGTCGCGTGGTGAGCTACACTGCATTGGAGCCACAACACTTGACGAATATCGCAAATATATTGAAAAAGACGCAGCATTAGAACGTCGTTTCCAAAAAGTATTAATTGAAGAACCAGACATTGAAGATACCATTGCAATTTTACGCGGCATTAAAGAACGTTATGAGATTCATCATGGTGTTAGCATTACCGATCCTGCTATTGTAGCTGCAGCAACCTTGTCGCAACGTTACATTGCCGACCGCCAACTTCCTGATAAAGCCATCGATTTAATTGATGAAGCGGCAAGTCTTATCCGCATGGAAATGGATTCAAAGCCAGAAGACATGGATAAATTAGATCGACGCTTAATACAATTAAAAATAGAACGTGAAGCATTAAGAAACGAAGAGGATGTAGCATCGAAAAAACGCCTACAAGATCTCGAGAGCGAAATTAATAAACTAGAAAAGCAATATGCCGACTTAGATGAAGTTTGGAAATCAGAGAAAGCTGCTGCACAAGGAACACAACATATAAAAGAAAAACTCGACCAAGCGCGCTTAGAGTTAGAAGCCGCGCAACGCGCAGGTGACTTAACACACATGGCAGAACTGCAATATGGATCTATTCCACAACTCGAAAAACAACTAACTGAAGTGGCAAAAAACGAACAGCACGACACCAAATTACTACGCACAAAAGTAACTGAGGAAGAGATAGCAGAAGTGGTATCCAAGTGGACACATATTCCAGTTAGTAAAATGCTCGAGGGTGAAAAAGAAAAGCTACTTAAGATGGAAGACCAGCTACATCAACGCGTTATTGGGCAAGATGAAGCCGTCAACGTTGTAGCGAATGCAATTCGTCGCTCACGCGCTGGTCTATCAGATCCCAATAAGCCAATTGGCTCGTTCCTATTTCTAGGGCCAACGGGTGTTGGTAAAACTGAACTCTGTAAAGCTTTAGCTGAATTTATGTTTGACACCGAAGATGCCATGATTCGTATAGATATGTCGGAATTTATGGAGAAGCACTCCGTCGCTAGATTAATTGGCGCACCTCCTGGATACGTCGGTTATGAAGAGGGCGGCTATCTAACTGAAGCGGTAAGACGTCGACCATACTCAGTTATTTTATTGGACGAAATAGAAAAAGCCCATACAGATGTTTTTAATATTCTATTGCAAGTGCTAGATGATGGTAGATTAACAGACGGACAGGGTAGAACCGTTGATTTCAAAAACACTGTTATTGTTATGACGTCAAATCTAGGCTCGCAATTAATTCGTGATTTATCCAATGAAAAATATGAGGATATTAAAACTGCTGTTATGGAGATTGTGGCGCAACAATTCCGTCCAGAATTTCTTAACCGCATTGACGAAACTGTAGTTTTTCACGCCCTTGGAAAGGAACAGATTGCTTCTATTGCCAAAATCCAAATAGATAAACTACAAACACGCCTACAAACGCAGGATATTACGCTAGAGATCAGCAAAGAAGTCTTAGATTTTCTTACTAATGTTGGCTATAACCCCGTCTATGGCGCAAGACCCTTAAAACGTGCGATTCAGCAATACCTAGAAAACCCGCTCGCACAAGATATATTAGCTGGTAAATTTGCGCCAAGTATAAAAATTAGTGCGCAGCTCAAAGACAGGCACCTAAGCTTTAAAACCAGCAAATAGGTTAACAGCACAACAACGCATATCAACTACGTACAATATAAATAGAATATGCGCTAAATTGCCACATGATACTTTTCATGCAATACCTTTAATGCGTGCATATAAAAATTACGTAATTTCTTCTGATGGAAAGAATATATGATGCCGCCATTTAATACCTTACCAGCTAACTGATATCGGTGATTCAACAATAATAACTTAATATAATCCATACGTACCTGGATCAAACGCGGGTTCTTTTTCAATGCTAGCTGGTAATTAATAATCGCTAATTGCAGCCAATTCCCCCCAACTATATCCGGAGCCGCCTTAATCAAGGCTGCACGCGCAGCTGCTATGGAACGCAAAGGATTGAGCTGCGCAGCACGCTTAATATCGCCAGAGGCCAACATATATAGCTTCTGACGATCTACTCTCGGCAACGTGCGCGCACCATTTAATATCACTGCATATAGTTGTGCTCTTGAATATTCAATCTGGCAGGTATCATATAGTTTTGCCGCATTATTTAGGGCTTTCTCTGCCAAAATCAACTTACCCTTTGCCAATAAGCTCCTTCCATGTTGATAGTATAATTGCGAACAAATCATTAGACTGAGCCATAACCCAACAGCGGTAAAAATGCTCACAAGAATTAAGCGAAAACCCTTTGCACTCATAATTTTTGTTGGCCGCAATACAAAACCACGCACATCAGCCAAAATAACAATATAATCAAAACGGGCTAGCACAATACCAAACAACATGACCGAGGGTAAAATATAAAAATTATAAGTCACAAAACTATGCGTGGCTATAGCTAAAATTCCAGCAAATAAACCGACTCCTTCAAGACGATAGCGAGCCGGCACTTCCTTTGCTTTTAACCATGTAATAAATGAATAAAAAACAGCACCGACTAACCCTATAACTAACAACAACCCAGGATATCCAAGCTCAACCCAAAATTGCAAATAATCATTATGCACATACTGACCAGCACTGCCATCGTTGATCGGCATGTATGATGTATAGTACAGAAAAAAATTATAAATACCTGAGCCATACCATGAGCTGTGCTGCAAAAGATGCCAGGTTGCCGCCCAAATTACCAATCTCCCAGTCGTATGAATACCCAAAGGCGTCAACAACAGGCTCTGTGCAACAAACAATCGATCCAGTAGCAAACCGGATAAAACCAGAAGCAAAAGCATTTCTCGATCTTTCTTCGCGCAATCGTTGCGAGTAAACCACAAAATACACACAAATCCCAAAGAAAAACCCAGCGCAACTCCATAACTATTGGTTATACAAATCGCAAAAAATAAAACAAATAAAATCACTGCTAATATATTTTTCCTCCATCCGGGAGAAAAGGTCAGATAATAGGCCGCCAAAGGCAAAGCAAGCAGGCTCATAAATGCACCAAAAGAATTTTTCTGCACAAAGAATGTTTTTGGATAAATCACATATTCAATCAGGGGAATCTGGATAAAAGCATATATGGCCAATATCATACCTAAAGCTATTAATAAAATCCGCCAAATACTCCAAAACGACTCGAACACTGGCTGCGGCATTAGAGAAAGAATCCAAAAAACAAATATAGAACTGCTTAGCAAAAAAAATCCATATAAACTTAAATAGCTACTAGGACTAATAGCGGCAGATATACCCATCCATACCCACATTAGCGTGAGCATTATAGCAATCGGAGTTAATTGAATTCGCAAGCCATCATAATAACTATGCCATAAAACTAAAAACAGTGAACAAACCAATAATAATTCCACGCCAACCACTACTGCCGGGTTAAAGCCGCGCAAAACAACTGCGATCAAAAAAGCTAAGCCTAATACTCCAACACTAATATTACGCAATGTTTTTGTTTCCATAAGCCACCCATTCAATGAACTAAATCAGTAATTACTTGTTATATTAAAACGAAGTCTGCGACCAAAGGCACATGATCAGACAACGTGCGCCAGGGCGCTTTAGCAAGACGCGTGCAATCTAAGAGCTCTATATTTCGATAATAAATGCGATCAACAGGCAATTTTGGTTTCCACGACGGAAACGTTTTTGCATGGTGGCCCTGTAACGTCTTAAACGCCTCATGCAAATTTAATTCGATTTCCAAGAAACGTTCAGCGTTACCGCGCCAGTCATTAAAGTCACCAGCAATAATTAACGGCTCATCGTCAGCGATATGTGCTGAAATACGCGCTTTTAAACGTTCCAATTGTTTATTACGCTCTGTCTTAAACAAGGCAAAATGAATGCAGATCACATGAATTTTTTTATCTACACCTGGGAGAGCTAACTCACCGTGTAATAAACTACGACTCGCTCGTTTATGTTTGGAAACATCAATGTTTTCCCAACGCACGAAGGGATATTTACTTAAAATTGCATTACCGTGATGTCCTAAGCGATATAAAGCATTTTTTCCATAAGCATAGTGAGGCCAAAGATTTTCCGCTAAAAATTCAAACTGTGGTTTTACAGGCCAGTCCGCAATACGCTCTTCGCGACGCGTATGCTCACCTTGAATCTCTTGCAAGAAAACTAAATCAACATCGGTTTTTTCCAACGCATCACGAATGCGGTGCAATACAAACCTAATATTACCCGCGGTAAATCCTTTATGAATATTGTAGGTTAAGATACGTAGCTTTTTGTCCATCGGGCAATGTTAGCATAGGACACATAAAATAGTACCAATAATATAGATCATTACAGCACCTATGTTTATAATGCTCTGATGAATACAAAACAAAAAGATCAAAGCAGACCACGGGGGATTTACGTCCTACCAAACTTATTCACAATAAGCGCGCTTTTTGCCGGTTTTTATGCCGTTGTTGCTGGCATGAAAGGCCTTTATGGAACTGCCGCCATTGCTATTTTCGTCGCCATGGTCATGGATAGCCTAGATGGCCGTGTTGCGCGCTTAACCAACACCCAAACCGCTTTCGGCGCCGAATTAGATAGTATTTCCGATATGGTTTCTTTTGGTGTTGCGCCCGCACTTGTGATCTATAGCTGGTCACTACATAGCCTAGGGAAAATTGGTTGGCTCGCAGCCTTTATTTACACTGTCGGCACAGCTCTGCGTTTGGCGCGTTTCAACACCCAGCTTGACCAGCATGACAAACGTTATTTTCAAGGTATTCCTTGTCCAGCTGCCGCTGGTGTTCTTGCTGGCTTAGTTTGGCTAGCGACTGATTTTGCCATCACTGGCTGGCCCATCGCCATTGTCGCTGCGGTTCTAACTGTATTCATGGGCATTTTGATGGTAAGTAACATCCGGTTTCGTAGCTTCAAAGATCTAAACTTAAAACATAATGTTTCATTCTTAACCATTCTCTTCATAGTCTTGGTGTTAGTCTTAGTCGCCATTGACCCGCCTGAAATACTATTTACAATATTTTTCCTTTATGCCTTATCAGGTCCTGTCACAACTCTCTGGCAAATTCGGCAAAAACGAAAATTAAAACGTAAACGCAAAGCAAAAATCACTCGCGTTAAATAACCCTTTCTTCATAGGTAAACAATAATGAGCTCACAACAAAAAAGCCTAGGTCTTTGGACCTTAACCGCACTGGTTGCCGGAAACATCATCGGCTCCGGCATTTTCCTTTTACCAGCAGCATTAGCCCTTTATGGCAGCATCGGCCTCGTAGCCTGGATCGCCACTACAATCGGTGCTTTAGTACTAGCGACAATATTCGCCCGCTTAGGTCATTTATGTCCTAAAACTGGTGGCCCATATGCCTACTGTCATGAGGCATACGGAGATTTTGTGGGCTTCCAAGTTGCCTACTGTTATTGGGTCGCTCTTTGGATTGGTAACGCGGCAGTTGTTGTTGCTCTCATCGGCTATCTGGCGGTATTTTTCCCGGCGCTTAACACCAACCCTATGGCTGCGCTAATTGTCTCACTCGCTGCAATTTGGGTTTTTACCGGCATTAATATTATTGGCGTCAAAGCAGCCGGCCGCGTACAACTAGTCTCAACTATTCTAAAGTTTGTCCCGCTCCTAATCGTTGGTGCTGGCGGCATGTTTTTCATGCATTTCAGCCGGCTACATGCCTTTAATATTAGTGGTCACAGCAACATTTCCGCCTTTACCGCCACTGCAACCCTAGCTCTCTGGTCATTTATCGGCTTAGAATCCGCCACTATTCCTGCGGGCAATGTCATTAATCCAGAAAAAAACATTCCGCGTGCTACGATGATCGGTACCTCACTAGCCGCGATCATGTATATTTTTTGCACCGTCGCAATTATGGGCATCATTCCCATGCACACCCTGGCACACTCATCATCACCATTTGCCTACGCGGCTGATCTGATGTTTGGCAAATGGGGTGATTGGATTGTTGCTATCGGCGCCATTATTGCCACAGCAGGAGCTTTAAATGGCTGGATTTTGCTACAGGGACAAATTGGTATGGCCACAGCACAAGACAAACTCTTTCCAAAAATATTTGCCAAAACCTCGAAAAATGGCACCCCTATTTTTAGTTTATTAATCTCCAGCCTGCTAATGAGCATCTTAATTATTGCGCGCTATGGTGCTAGCCTTGTAGATCAGTTTACCTTTATTATTTTACTAGCAGTTCTAGCAACACTGATTCCTTATCTTTATACCTCAGTAGCCGAAGTGTCGCTCTTAATTAAAAACCCAGAAAAATGCAACAAAAAACGTATGCGTCAAGCTGTAATTCTATCAGCCATTGCTTTTGTCTTTATTATTTGGGCAACAATTGGTGCCGGTGCTGAAAGGGTAATGTATGCCGCACTAGTGCTATTTAGCAGTATTCCGCTTTATATCTTAATACAATGGCAAAACAATAAAAATCAAAAAGAAGACGAAACTAATTAATATAATTAGCTCCATCTTTGTCTCGCAATATATGAGACAGTAATAGCTTTATAAACTCTTTACTATCGTGTAGATGTGCTATTTCTAGCGGAGTCTCTTCTTCTGGAGATGTGCGCGCATAAATATTTGCCCCAGCCTTAATTAATAATTTGCCAATTTCCACAGCGTTAAATTGCGCCGCATAATGTAAAGGAGTGACCTGCGCAGCATCAAGAACCAAACTGGGATCTTCGCCCCCTGCTAACAGTTCTTTTACTTTTTTTGTATCGCCTTCAACAACAGCATCAATAAGATTCATAACAGCACCAATTTATTTACGATCAATTGTATATAAAACATCGACCCCTGTACCTTCGCTACTAGCTTCTGTCTGTAGAAACCACCTCTTCGACAATCGATAACGTACGCGGAAAATATTCACAGCATTTACTATGCCGACACTATAGCTCACATAGAGCGACGGGGAAAGATAGCGACCTAAAACAAAGGACGTTGTAGAAGCTTTATTGCCTTCCTCATCTTCTGATGTCCCAGACTGTATACCAAGATCAGCGAAGCCAAACTTATTGCTCAACGCTGAACCCAGACCACCAAGGCCTCCACTACCACCAAAATTAAGTGCGCTAACCGCACTCATTAACAAACCAGCCTTGTTCCCACCAACATCGTTACTGGATTGTCCTAACACTAAATACGAAAGAATATCTGCTTGCGACATACCCGCTGGCTCAGAAAACAGCGTAGTCTTCGGATGTTCAAGATTACCCGTAATTCGCACACCGACGATGATTTGGCGCCCAGCAAGATCAAATAAACTCGTTCCCCCAGCTGACTGCACCGTACGTATCGCCGCTAAATTTACTAACGGATTATCAACTGGCCCGCCTGTAAACGTTAACTGTCCAGTACTAATATGCAGTTTTTTGCCGCTAATCTCATAATAACCGTTCTTCAAATAAATCTGGCCCGTAGCAGTCGTGCCACTATCAGGTTTATCAGTAATCTGTAAAACCCCGTGCAAATCACCATTAGCGTTCATGGCATTAATATGCACACTATCACCTAACACTAATTTAATGCTGCTATAAACTTTCAGAACCGACCGTTTAACAAAAAGATCCTGCTGCTTTTTATTCACAAAAACCACATCACCAGGCAAAGTCTCTGTGCCACCAAAATTAAGTTTTCTAAGTTCCGCTTTCGGAATATAAACCGTCCCATCTATGTGTAAATTATGATCACGGAAAGTTATTTTTAATGATGGCGAAACATCGACCTGAATTTTATCGTTATCAATAACGCGGAAATTCTCACCATTAATAGTAATCAACGTAGGGGCGCCCGTTTTTGCTAACTCAGTTTTACCATTAATCGCCAAAGACCCACGGTTAGACTGCATCTGAGCGGAATAGGTTAGACCTGACAAATTACCCTTAACCATGATTGCTATATGTTTAAGATTTAAATTCAACGATGGGATCGTAGCACTAGCATTTTTTAATTGCGCTGTGCCAATAATTTGTGGCTTGGCAATAGTCCCACCTAACATGAAATCAGCATCTAACTGGCCATTCACTTTCTGCAACTTAGGTAACAACAGCGGTAAGAAAGCAAGTTTTTTAGTATGCCATTCTACCTTACCACGCAGCGCCTTATACTTATCAACCGCAAATCTCGCATTCAGTGCTGCCTCATGCAACGGCACTAACCGCAAAGAAGAGACAAGCCGCTTACCCTGCACCATAGCAGTAAACTCACCACCGCTTAAATTAATCGCATGCTGCTGACTATCGCTGATTAACAATATTTGTGTTGGCAGTAAACGTAAATCTAAACGCGCCGCAGGATTCGATGGCCGTAGAGAGGTGACACTGACATCGCCATTTAAACCCAACTGTCTAATCAAATAATTTCCAACTGCAACACGACGCACACGCAAAGTAAAATGTGATACCTCTTTGTCCGCAATATTAACCTGCATATCAGTATTGATTTGCGCGATTGTTAATCCCTTATAACGAAAATTATTAATAGCAATATGTCCGATTAACTTACTATTTTTCTTGCCAGTGGTTCCAGTTAATGAGCCACTTATATTAATGCGTCCTTTGGCAGTAGATAGAAATTCACCAACATTCGCAATATTAGCCTGTAGTTTAAAATTGTATTGTTGCGCAGTCGATCCTGTGAGAGAAAGCCGAGCATTTCTGGCTAATACATTTAAATTAACAGCCTTAATGCGTGCTTTACCTGTAGTCACATCGAGATTAACGCTGTTAATAATTATCGGCCGTTGTTTTGCCGTTTGGGCAATCACAATGTTTTGTAATTTAACGCCGCTAATATTCAAACGCACCGGCAAACGCAAACCTTGAATAAACTTCTGTAAATTAAACTTTTGCTGCTGAACTTTTTCTTCTGGCGGGATTTTAATCGTAATGTTATTAGCGCTGAGCTTGGTAATAGTAAGCTTGCTTAACAATAAGTCTTTTGGCGACCAGTCAAACTGCAAATTCTGGAAAGAATATTCCTGCTCCCCAGCATGCACATCAATTTGCGTAGCAGAGATCGGCCCAATCAAGGCCCCCTGGAGATTAGTTGCAACAATGATTTTAGGCGCAAACTTATTAACCGTCCGCACAACTAGATGCAAACCAGATGTTGTCGCTAAAAGATAATAAAAAAACGCAATCAACAGAATAACGAAGAGAGCTAGGATAGAAAGTTTTCGCCGCAACTTAAGCATGGACGCATTCTAGCTGATTATGAATTAAAAGTCGCCATCGTCACAGCATCTTGCGATTCTACCCTAATACTGGATAAGCATGCATATAGGATATTGATGGCGAACTGTATAACCCTTGTAATTTGGCGCAAACCTCTTTGCTAAACTCATCTCTATACGTTTCGGCAGCATCATCAAATTTAGGCGCGCCAAGCAAACAGAAAAGTGTCCTACCAATCGCCTCTGCGTCTTGTTGATTAAAGAAAGCACCAACATACTGGAGATACCTATCTACAATATTTAACGCAAAGTCATAATAGGCCCTATAGCGCTCCGAGTTATTAACAATCTCATGTTTACGAATCGATTGATCCAACTTATACAGAGCATCATTCAGATACCTATTCTTATCAGTCCAGAACAGCTGCAAAAACCCTTTAAAATCATCACTACCATGATTGACAGATAACAACGCAAAATACAGTGGGAAAATTTTATGCTCACGCGCAATACACCAATATTTAAACGCACAACCACTAAATAATAAGTGACTAAACGCAGTAGCCACACACGCGGAACTAAGCGTACGCACAGAATCCTTAACGTTTTTAGAAGAAGTATTTACAAACAACTTCTGTAGCGCCTCACTTAATACAAAACTACGATATTTACCTAGATAACGTATTACGCGCAATATCTGCAAAGGATCCTTTAACAATTGTTGCGACGAACAATGCACACGCCCATTCAGCAAATCATCAATGCCTGTGCTTGCGTCTATGAAAGTTTCGTCTTTTAGTGAATAGGCAATAGCCCCCATAGTGATATCTCGCTCACGCAAAGAACGTAATACCCTCTGTTCAAAGCTCTCATGTTGCTCACAGGCAAGATAACTTATCTCTACTGGCACTCCATCAATATTTAATTGCAAGACGGGAATCCTTGCTGGAATTAGCTCGCCACCAATTTTCTGTTGTAACGCGAAGAGCGACATAGAGCTCACTAAATCAATATCGTTTACTTTTGGTTGCGACTGACTTTGACATGCATAATAAATATCAACAAAGGCACCACCGACCCAATACAAATTATATGCAGACAAAAGCTGAGCAATATTTTGATGATGATTTAAATACCAAAATACGGATTGCAACAACGACTCAAGTCGCTGTTTAGCCACCTGTGATAATACAGGAAAAAAGTGGGAGAACCGATTCGCATCCCTAGACACAACCTTTTCTTCCCCAACATCAGATGTGTCAGCATCATAATCACTGCCATCCCCAGACTCTATGGGGCTAGAATCGAAATACCCATCTGACTCCGACGACAACCTAGTGGATCGCTGAACTAACTGCTCACGATAGCTCTTAATGCCATTTTGCTGCTGCTGATACTGCACCTCCAACTCAGCAAAACCCTGAATCATCTTGTTAGCTGCGCTCTCTATAATAGGTGATAACTCTGCATGAAATAACGCTAACGACTGTTCACAAATATCCAGCTGAAACGTCAGCTGCTCAAAATCGTTCTTGCTATCATCAAATTGCTCTTTTAACGCTGCAAGTAACTGCTGCGCATTCCGACTTTTCTTATGAAGAGACTGATATTTTATTTTAAAAATCTTCTGAAACAATCCTTGCCATTTTTTATGTAATTCAACATAAGTTGAGTATGGCTCATTTTTTTGATTGCTTGTAATAGCATCTTCCGCTAAACCATCAGCAGTTAACTGCGCCATCAACTTAGTATACTGATTGAATTTTGTTACCACATCATTTAAATCACTATGAATATCTAACTCACTATAACTCTCTTTACGTAAAATAATAATTCTCTGCATACAACGTAATTTCGCTATGTGGCTGCGTGCTTCTTGCCGCAAGTGACTATATTTTTTTCCTGCCGGAGCATCTTTAATAACTGTATCTAGTTCATCAACATATGTCTGTATTTCTATATCGTTCTCTGGATCACTTAGCAAACGCTCTTGCGATACCCACACCTGTTTGCTCGCACTATCAAGACGCGCACGCAATAACTCCTTTATAGCAGGTTCTGGCAACACATTTTCTACAACAGGCAATACTTCGATCTGAACTGGTTCGCTGTGTTCAACAATAATCTTCTTCTGTTTTCTTTTACCACGCTTTGCAGCAGTAGCTTTTTTAGGCGTGGAACCCACTGGTTTCGTAGCCACAATTTCCTCAAGCTGCGGAGCTTGCGGTTCAGGCAATACCAATCGTATGCGCTCACCGTGCAAAACAACTAACTGTGTAATAAATACACACCAATTGCGAATATATTCAATATACGCCTGTAATTTCTGCTTTGTTTCCATAGTCTCGCTACTATTCTCTAAATAAAAATCTATTGTCGCAATTACATCACCAGAATCAGACCGACTCTCATCCTGTAAACGTTCAACACTTGCAGAATCCAAGAACCCATCTAGAACCTTACCTGTAACAGCATAATTGATATTTCGCAACCAAGACAAACATCTTTCAAGGTCAAATTCCACCTCATTTTGCTTTATCAATTTCCAAACATAATCTGCCACTACGGAAAACAATAAATCCACAGTCGCAAAATTTAAGTCATTCAAATATATTGCTGTTTGTTGAATTGAGAGCAGCTTATTTAATAATTCCGTAATCTCACCGAGATCTTGCGGTCCAGCCCGACTAATTGCCATGAAATCCTGACCGTGCGCATCCCAAAAAGCATGCAAGCTTGGTGTCAATGGCACAGATCGCAAAGCTTTTTGTAGACGAATCATTAGCCACACCATCTGCTCTGCTAATAAACCCTTGCCATAAGCCATGTGCGCTCTAGGTATATCTATTACACTATTTATAAACGCTGACACCTGGGTATGAGCAAGAGCCTGAGCATGATCATTTGTCCTGAGCAAAGTCATCTCTCGCACCAACGGATCAATGACCTCAAGCATACTGCTATTCATTATAGCATCGCATTTTTCACAAGCCTGCGTTATTTGCTCCATCTTTAATTTATCAGCAATGCCTGGCAGTTTTATTTTTGGAGCACGGGATAACATGCTGTCTCTTAACACTAAGCTAACAGCATCCAAAACCAACAACACATCGCTATATGACTTAATCCTTTCAAAGATATAAAACCTCGCAGGCTCTTTGGCTTCACTATTAATTATTGGAACGGGGATTTCTTGATCGCTTAAGTTTTTCCAAGTAGCGCGAGCCGCCTCACCACCATTCGTTGGCATAAAACGCCGGCGAGTTTCTTCCCGAAACCAATCTCGCACTGCTATGTATTGATTATCTTGTTGTTCAGAGGCCCTTTGCCCATCAAGACAGTTTTGAGAATATTCCTGCAGCCAAAAAATAGCACTGCGATATTTCGCCTCATCAACTTGCAATACTGGTACCTGAGCCGCACAATCCTCCGTCATCTCCTCTAACCAAGATATGCTATCCTTATGCTGCTGTTGTTCTTGCTTAATAACCCCAGTAAATCTTTTATATACTACTGCTGCACAAGAAAACTCTCTACGCCGCATATGACTTTCTATTAGGATATTTGTAAACTTCCAATACGCCAACAAGATAAAAGATTTTTTTCGTATTATTTTCAGAAAACGCTGTGCTCGCAGTACTTTTTGAGTGAGATTATCATTTTGTGCATTTTCTTTATAGCGCTGTAATAATAAATTATTTAACTCAAGTAGCAGCGTAAAATAACATAACGAATCATCCACATCTTGCTGTGCAAACTTAGGCAAAGCGGTCACTTCATATTCATGTCTTTTCAGCAAATCCAAAAAGATGTTTTGGAGCTTCTTGTAATGAATAGAACGCTCCTCTAAGGAGGCATAAATAAGATTCTGTTTACGATCATGCAAAACTGGAAAAGAGAAATAAGCTACGCTTGTCTGCTTTAGCCGCTCAAAATAATCAGTAAAACCAGAGCCACCCAACTCCTGCATTAAAGCACCCGACAATGAGAAGCTCTCTTTCTCCAACAACTTAAATTCTTTTCGACTCTTTTCAAACACCTAGATTACACGCCATATAACTCAATTGGAGCGGATGATAGCAGCTAAAGATTAAAATAGTCTTAAGGGCGCCTCTATAAATTCGTTTTTCCAGACTCGTCATCCCGCGGCTTGACCGCGGGATCCAATAAAATCAATAAGTTAAAATTATGGATACCGTGGTCAAGCCACGGTATGACGATTTCGAGAGGGGCCCTTAAGGGTTCACTAAAACCGGACAATGAGACGCATGACTATGCGTCTCTACGCTGGATATTACAATTCTGGGCCCATACTGAACTGAATACGCCATGGAGAGTTGGGGGAGTTCAGCGCCCAACCCCAGGTGAGCTCGATAGCACCCAAAGGCGAGAGCCAGACAACACCTACACCAGCGCCTTGATGAAACTTAGAGGTCAGACTATCACTGGCGTTACCAACATCGAAAAAACCAGCTGCGTACCACTGTTTATAGACCCGAAAGCGTAACTCACTACTGGCAACAGCCAACTCATCACCGGGGCCAATGCCCTGATAGCCGTAACCACGTACACTTTGGGCGCCACCGGCAGTGAAACGTAGCGTTAGTGGCAGAGAGTTTAAGTTATTGCCCTGCGTTGTCCCCAATGTGCCACGCAACACAAACATCAAGCGATTACTAAGGGTGAAGAGCGTTTTGGCATCGATACGCGGCTGAAAAAATGAGCTATTCGATAACGCACCTTGAACTGCACCTTGCAGCTGGATATTGATACGATAACCGCGAGTAGGGCGAATATGGTCATTACCCTTGCTCCGCAACCAACCAATACTTGGAATCAGCAAAGTAGATGAGCTAGTTTTGTTAGAGCCTTCTGGCTTATACCACTCACGTTGCAGATGCAAACCAGCCGTCTGCTTCCAACCCCATATCTGCGTAATGTAAGCTGGACCTGCTTTGATCGTATAGCTCTTACCTGGCTTTAGATCTTGATACTGCGTAACAGCGCTAATATCCCACAGGTCTGTTGCCGGATTTCCACCTGGAATCAGATAGTGCCCTTCGAAATTCAAATCTTTCATCGAACCTTTTAACACCAAAGACAGTCTATGGCCCGTTTTGTTAAAATTACGCATGGTAAATCCAAGCATTCCCCTTGGACCGGTATCCGTTCCAAAACCCGCGCCTATAGCGTACTGTTTCGACCAACGAGGCATCAGATGAAAATGGATCGGCACATGTAAATTTTTAGCGCTCTTATAATCTGGACTTGCGACAACACTATAGAAGAGATCGCTATCATTATAGTGCTGGGTTGTTTTTTGCAATTTATGTTCCGAGTAATATTCGCCCGTTTTAAAGGTAAGAAATTTGCGCAAAAATTGTTCGCTCAACGGCGTCTTGCCAAAATAAACATTACCGAAAGAATAGCGTGGTCCGCTATCAAAACGCCAAATAATCGCGCAGGTGTAGCGCTTGAGATCAATTTGCACCTGGCTTTTAACCATGCGTGCAGCAAGATAACCGCGCGTTGCCGCCAGATCAAAGAGGCGTTTTTTCGCACTCTTATATTTTGACGCTAAAAAAACATCACCGCGCCGCAAAGGAAAAGCCGCCATATACTTACGAAATTTATGATCACGCAAGGACTCGCCAGATAGCTTCACATCGACACTGGTAATATGCAGTGGTCGTCCCAAATGAATATTATAGGTCGCTACCCATTGACCATTAGAATATGCCAAACGCGAACGAACCTTCGCACGAAAATAGCCAAATGGCTGTACCGCAGCATCAATCTCGCGCGGTGCGCGTTTATAGAGCATCTTGATCTCAGATACTGTTAATTGCCCAGCATCTTTTTCATTAATCGCCAAACGCGCTTCAACGTTTTTTAATACATCACCTGTCACCCCGGAGAAATGATTGACCAATTTAACAGCTGCGCAAGCCACGCTCGAACTCAAGCAGAAGGCAAAACATAGCAACGTGATAAATTTTCTCATGGCGCCCATTATAACCGGTATATCGAATAAATCATCTGTCACTCTCATTAAACTGAAAAAATACAATTAGTTAGCCAAATCATGATATAATCTGCACCGTAAACACATGGATAAGGAGATTCAAATGCCCAAAACAATCTTAGTAATCGATGATGATGCCGCCATTCGAGAAGCTTTCACTTACGCACTTATTGATGTTCCATATAAACTCGAAGTAGCTGAATCAGGAGATGCGGCTATAGCCAAAATGCAAGAGCAACGATTCGATCTTATTTTTCTTGATTTGCGCATGCCGGGAATGAATGGCATAGAGGTTCTAAAGAAAGTTCATGCATTAAACTCAGCCATTCCGATATATATAATCACCGCATTTGCAAAAGAGTTCTTCGCGGAATTAACACACGCACGCCAAAAGGGTATCAATTTTGAGCTAATTAGCAAACCTGCTAGTAATGAACAGATTCAACAAATTGTAAATAACGTCCTTGCATAGGAGAACAAACATGCCGAAATATAAATTTATCTTATACACTGCAGGCAGAACACCGCTTAGCATATCGGCAACCAAGAACATTAAAGATCTACTTGATGCAACGCTAACAGAAGCAAATTATCAAATGGAGATTATCAACCTATTAGAGCACCCAGAAGCAGCAGAACAATATAATGTTTACGCAACACCAACCCTACTAAAAATCGCTCCGCCACCAATAAAAGCCATTACCGGCGACCTTACGGATCAAAAATTACTAATGCGCAAACTTGATTTACAATAAAAACAGTCCTAAATATGAAGAAAATCACTAACCAACCAACAAGCCCCCACGATCGATTATTTGATCACTCGCCACACCCGACCCTGATAATTAATTTAAATGATAATAGCATCATTAAATGTAATGCTAAATTTCTTAGGAAATTCGGCTACACAAAAGACTATCTTATTGGCAAGCCACTAACCATTCTTTCCCGCGCCGAAAATATCAAGCCTCTGCGCAACCTCATTAGCACAATAAAGCAGCAACACAAGGTATCCGCAGATAACCTGATACTGCAGAAAAAAAACAAACAACAAGTTTCTATCTCAGCATCAGGATTTTCCACCCGCCAGAAAAAGAACAACATCGCCCTGTTATTTATAGAAAAAATCACACCAGATAACCCGCTTGCAACCCATGAACGTTACCAAAAGTTGTTCGAAAACATGTCTAGCTGCGTTGCAATTTATCACGCTGTTGACAAAGGTAAAGACTTCATCTTTGCCGACTTTAATAAAGCGGCGGAAAAGACTGAAAAAATAAAGCGCCGAGCTTTAATAGGTAAGCGTGTTACCAAAATGTTCCCCATGGTTAAGGAGTTCGGCATTCTTGCTGTTTTTCGTGAGGTCTATAAAACGGGAAAAACACAAGAATTCCCATTGGCTTTTTATGAAGACAACCGTATAGCCGGATGGCGTAAGAACATTGTATACAAACTTCCCACAGGTGAGATTGTCGCTATTTATGATGATATTACGCGCCAAAAACAAGACGAAGAAAGAATCAAAGATCTAGCACAGCTCCCTGAAAACAATCCTAACCCAGTCATGCGATTGTTAAATGATGGCACCATAATATATGCGAATAAAGCCGCCAAAGTATTACTACAAGTATGGAAAAGAAAAATCGGGCAAAAAGCTCCATTTAAATGGAAAAAGTTAGCGCAGCACCTTATATCCAGCCAAACAATAGATCACCTTGACATTAAAATAAAAGAACAGACTTTCATGCTTACGTTAGCGCCATACGCACAAACTCACGACCCAAACCAGTTAAGTTATATTAATATTTACGGCACCGATATTACTGAGCGTTATAAGCTCGAACAAAAATACTCAAACATTCTAGAAACATCCATTAACAGCTTCTGGCTATGCGATATGCAGGGTAACTTTATCCAAGTTAATAAAGCTTATTGCAAACTTCTCGGATATAGTCGCAAAGAGTTATTATCTATGACTATATCTGATGTGGAAAACAAAGAAACTCCTGAAGAAATAGTGCGCCACGTGAAAATGATTAAGCAGCGCGGATATCACACCTTCGGGACTCAACAACGCTGCAAAAATGGCCGCATTGTCGACATCTTAGTCCAAGCCAAATTTCTTCCAGATGCAGGTGGAACACTTGCAGTATTTGCAAGCAACATTACCGCACAAAAAACAGCAGCGCGACAACTAGAAGAAAGTGAAACCAGATTTCGCGCTATTTTCGAAAGGGCAAATGATGCAATTATTGTGGTAGATTTAGCAAATTATCAGTATACATTTGTTAACCCAGCCGCTTGCAAAATAACAGGCTATAGCAAGCGTGAGTTATTGCAAAAAAAAATAAAAGACATGCATCCAAAGAAAAGTCTATCTTTTGTGATGCGCACTGTAAAACAACAAATACAATCGCCTCATAAGCATTTAACAAAAACCGATTTTCCCATGTTATGCAAAAGTGGTCATGTTATTTATTGTGACTTCAGCATGGCAATGTTCGCTATTGGCACACATAAATATATTATTGGTTTCTTTAGCGACATAACCGAAGCAAAAATAAATAAAGAAAAAGTTCAGCAATACCAAAAACACCTTGAGATCCTTGTCACTGAGCGCACATCCACCCTCAATAAAACAAAAAACGAACTTGAAACACTAATTCAGAATCTTCCTGAGGCTATTTATTCAGCAACACCAACCAAGCAAGGTTCTATTTTATTTATTTCACAACGCTGGCAAGAATGGACAGGGTTTAGCCCCACACAATGTTATCACGACCCAAGTGTATGGACTCAATCCATACACCCAGATGACCGCAAAACCGCCGTATATAATTATCTACAAGCAATAAACAATAAAAAAGAGAACCTCTCCGAATATCGTCTACGCCATAAATCCAGCAACCAAATACGCTATGTGCGTGACCATGGTATACCCGTCTTCGACTCAAAGGGTAAAATCACCCGCTATGATGGTATCGTAACGGACATTACCCAGCTAAAAATGACTGAACAAAAACTAACACAATCAACGCAACTACTGTTAGAAACTGAAAGAGTTCGCGCTCTTGGAACCTTCGCCGCAGGGGTAGCGCATGAACTTAATAATCCACTGATGGGAGTGTTAAGCTTTATCCAATATGCTCTTACACATAACATAAAAAACTCACGAATCAATAATGCATTACAAGATGCGGAACACGAAACCTTACGCTGTATTGACCTAACAAAAAGCATGTTATCTTTTGTCCACACCTCCGGCGAAGCCGAAGATGAACTACCCAAAAACAGTAACATTAAAACCATAACTGGCCGCATTCTGCGTTTACTAAAAAACCGCATTGATAAGAACCATGTTACGATAAACGCATCATTCTCGACACAAGCACAAATTGCTTATGTACAACCAACAGCTATTCAACAAGCACTGCTTAATATCATCCTAAATGCTCTTGACTCAGTTGCTAGCGTGCGCAAACCGATGATCACTATCAGTACACATCGCAGGGGACATAATTTAATTATTAAGGTCACCGATAATGGTAAAGGCGTGCCAAGCATAAATGAGAAAAAAATATACGAACCATTCTTCACGACAAAACCAGCCGGTGAGGGCACAGGCCTTGGGCTTGCTATAACTAAGAAAATCATTCTAGCCAACCAAGGTAAGCTTACACACATCAGCTCAACCAACAAGAGCACAACTTTTCTCATAACCTTACCAACAAAGGCGCCTAAAAATAAAAAAATATGATATAATTCGACAACACAATCTTGGAGTAATATTGTGAGCAAGAAAATTCTAATAATTGATGATGATGAAATAATCCGTCGCGCATTTATGCTTGCCCTTGAAGATACGGACTATCAGGTTAAAACGATAGATTCTGGTAAGAAGAGTGTAGAACTAGTAAAACACGGCAAATTCGACCTTATTTTTCTTGATTTGCGCATGCCGTATTTCGACGGTATCGAAACCATTAGCGCTATCCGTAAACTTGATAAAACCACCCCAATCTATATCATCACTGCCTTTGCAGACGAATATAATAAGGAGCTGCAAACACTGGTTAATAACAATATCCAGTTCGAACTAATCAACAAACCAGTAGTAAATGAACAGATTATTATGATCGCCAAAAGCGTTCTTAGATAAAAGCGTTACTCTTTTTCAAACTCGAAACGTTTCTCTTCAAAGAGCCGTATGCACGCATCAACTACGTCAGCATCATATAAAGAACCGCGATTATTGGTTATTTCTGTAAGCGCCGCCTCAACACCTAGAGCCGGACGATAAGGACGATGCGAGGTTATCGCTTCTACCACATCAGCAACCGCTAGAATGCGCGCCTCTAAACAGATCTCACCATCCATTAAACCCTGCGGATAACCCGAACCATCAATGCGTTCATGATGCTGTAAGACCATCGCCGCAACTGGCCAGGGAAATTCGATTGTTTTCAAAATATCGTAACCGGTCTGCGGATGATCCTTAATTAAATCAAACTCTATCTTCGACAGTACTCCTGGCCGATTGAGAATCTCAGATGGAATATAAATTTTACCAATATCATGAATAAGCGCCCCTAAACGTAAGCCCTGAATTTGCTGTTCAGATAACTGCAGCTCCTCACCAATAGCCACACATAATTTTGCCACACGTTGCTGGTGACCTGAAGTATAAGGATCACGTTTTTCAATCGTAAACGCCATCGCTTGAATAGTTTGCAAAAGAGCGCGATCAAATTTTTCGACATGAGCCTCTTCCTTTTTATGCGCGTCAATGCGATCCATAGTTTGCATTAATAGTTCGGTAATGGTTAATAACAGTAATATTTCTTGCTCCTGCCAAACTTTTTTCACATTGGTGCTATCTAGCCCCCAGAAACCGATCAGTTCATTTTCATGGCGCAACGGTAATAATAGCAGTGTCTTAACATTACGTCGCAATAACTCAGCTTTGTCGTTAACTGCTTGCACATCATTTAACTGCGCAACATCAGGAATAAATAGTGTCTCAGCACTGCCAATATTGTCACAAATCCATGACAATTTCTCTCGCGCAATAATCGGCGTTTCACTCATCTTTTTACCAATATGCGGATCCGTCCACTCAGCAACACAGTCCAGCTGACTTTTATCAGGAGAAAATGTAAAAATATACGATCGATCCGCGCTAACATATTTGCCAATAGATCGCAGTATATACTCGATACCAGCAAACAAATCATTCACATCCAATTGCGCAAGTTTTTTCGCAACATTACTAATAACGCGCTCAAATTCGAGTTGATACTCAAGCTGCATACGATTTTTCCGGCGCTCAGTAATATCACTCACAATAGCTAATAACTGCCACTGATTATTTATCTGAAAAGAAGAAACATAAATTTCAACAGCAAACGGAGCATCTTCACTATTAGTCGCAATTAACTCCAGCTCTTTGCCAATAAGACTACACTGACCATCTTTTGCAAAGTTCGCGCAATCTTTTTTATATGACTCAATTAAAGGAGACGCCAAAAATAGATCAAAAAAACCTTTTTGTTGCATAGTTAAATCATCATAGCCAAACATCTCATTAGCAGCATCATTGACATAGGTAATCCCACTATCAGCATCGGTCAAAATAATTGCATCTTTTGCAGACGCGCAAATCAGACGGAAACGCTCCTGACTCTCAGCCAACGAATTCTCTATTAAGCGCTGCTTAGTGATATCCTCAAGAATATGCACTGTAAACAGTGGCTGCAATTTATCATCAGCGCTTGTATAAAAACGATCTCGATAAATCTCCCCCTCTTTAGTCGAGATCTCCTGTTGGAACGCTGTTTTCCCCTCATCCTCTAAAACACACTGTGCTTTTGTACCAATGCACTCAACGACATCTTTAGTGATTTTTGGGAAAATTTTCCAGTACGGCTTGCCTATTAACTCATGGAAACCCATCCCGGCCTTATCAGCATATGCCTTATTCGCACGCACAATACGAAATTTTTCATCATGCACAAAAACAGGGTCGCGTATTGAATCAAAAACTGAGGTGAGCTCATGCGCTACGCGCTCAATTAATGGTATATTTTGCGTTCTCTTTACCATCATGCATCCTTATCAAATTTGCCAGTATGGGCAAATTTAGAAACTTTATTATTAAGCTCCATAGCCTGTTCAGTTGCTTTAATAATCATATCGATATACTTGCTAAGCAACTCCTTCTCACCATTTAAATGAGCAATCTGTTCTTTTAGCAAATCCGCATACCCTAAAATACTACCATGAACGTTATTAAAATCATGGCCAACCGCACGAAAATATTCACGCAAAGCCAAAAGCTCCTTATCATCTCGACATCTTGTTTCTGTCATTTCTTCCTCTGTGCTTTAATAAGAGCATAAATCTTGTTAAGTAGTTTATTCTTCGTATAAGGTTTTTGCAAAAATTCTACCGTGGGTAATTTGCGTAACTCACGAATTTCTTCATTTTCAGTGTACCCACTTGAGAGAACCACAAGAGTATTTTTACGCATTGCTCGCAGTTTGTGTAAAACGGCAATCCCCTCCATATCAGGCATAATCAGATCTAGAATAACCAACGCAATGTCTTTCTTATTCTTCTTAAATATATCCAACGCCTGATGTCCACCAGCTGCCGTATAATGCTTAACCTCTTCTGAGGCCAAAACATCTTGCAACAACTCGCGCACAGTCTCTTCATCATCAACAATTAAGATCTTTTTACCCTTCAATAAAGCGGGCAGTGTACCTTCTGGTATGTCGCTACTATCAAGTGCGCACGCATTCTTATTTGAGCTAACTTCTCCCGCCGCTGGAAAATAAATGTTTACGCGTGTGCCTTCACCCGGTTCAGAATAAATAGAAATATCTCCGCCATGATTCTGTACAATTCCATATACAACCGACAGCCCTAAACCAGCGCCTTCACCTTGTGCTTTCGTAGTAAAGAATGGATCAAAAACCTTCGCCTGAATCTCTAACGGAATACCGGTACCAGTATCGACAATACTAACACGCACATAATATCCTGGTTTTAATGTTGGGTGGGTGCGACAGAATTCTTGGTCTGCAACAATATTTTCAGTCATAAGATCCAGTTTTCCGCCTTTAGGCATAGCATCGCGTGCGTTAATAGCAACATTCATAATGATTTGCAGTAGTTGCGAAGCATCACCTTGTACAGACCAAAGATTCTTCTCAATATTTTTTGAGATCTCGATATTTTTATTCAAAGAACCTTGCAAAATATCACAAAGCTCTTCCACTAAAGAATTAACATCTATATCAGTTTTCTGGTATTTTCCTTTGCGCGCGAAACCTAGCAACTGTGAGGTTAATAATGCCCCTCGTTCAGCAGAACGCTGCATAATATCTATCTTTTTTAGTACCTCTTCGTTCCCGACCAAATCAGAACGAATTAATGAAGCATAACCAAGAATGCTCGAAAGAATATTATTAAAATCATGAGCAATCCCTCCCGCCAATTTTCCGATCGACTCTAACTTCTGCGACTCAATTAATTTCTTCTGAGCCTCTTTGGATTCCAAAATTGCATCTTCAAGCTTCTTATTAGATGTACGTAATTCCTGCGTACGCTCTTCAACTCGCATTTCGAGCTCTGTCGCAACCTCTTGCATGCGCTCATGATATATAGCGTTGTACAGCATGCCAGCAAAATGCTGATAAAAGAGATTGATAAAAGGGTAGTCTTCGTATGATGGAACGCGCTCAATTTGCGAAAGCTTCTCAGGAAAAGGAGATTGTAGTAATAAGATAATATCACGCCGACTATTTTCAAAAGAAAAATACAAAATAAGTATACGGCTTTTTACATTTGCAATTGTCTTATTAAAAGTCTGCTTAAAACATCTGCTAACAAATGCACGGTCATGCTCATCTTTACCTGCTAAGTCACCCTCAACAATAATCAATCTCACATCAGCATCAAACGATATAGCTGCTTGACCGCGCCCCTTTTTCAACGCGATATTTACTCCCTCTACTTTTTTACCTCGCGTATATTTCGATAGAATATCCGCCTGCTTTTCGATTTTATCGTAAACCAAGCCAACAGCGTAATCGATAACATAATCATGCGCCATAAATTCAATACCATGCTGCAAAACTTCAACCAAATCATGCGAGTGGAAGGCGCGCAAACCAAAACGATTAAGCGCGTTTATACGTTCAAACTGTCTATCTAAATCACCTTGTAACTCATATAAACGCCGCTCAGAACGAAAGAGTTTCTTTATCTGCTCTTCTAATTGCGCGACCTGTACTGCGTATTGCACTGCATCCATGACTATTCCTCATCTATTTCTTATATATAACCCCAAGCACTACGGTAAAATTATGGTAAAATGCTCTACCGCATAATGGTGCAAACTCTCCGTAGGTATGAAAACCAATCCACGGAATGGTTGCCGGGAATGCTTCTTGAATCGGACCAATAATCTTACTATTAAGATTAGCACCAAAAATCAATCGACCGCGCCCCACGCAATCAAACTGTAAAACCGCTAGCGGTTCTTTCCCTGCGTTACGCTTATTCAATGCTGCCACTGCTTCAAGGGCTTTAGCCGCAATTGCATCCGGATCGCGCCGCGTTAAATAGACGCGCGTACCTTCAGGAATCTCTGCCGAAAACTGTACCGTACCAGTTTTCTTATCAAGCGCCATAGGCATACGAATAATCAACTGATCTCCACAAGCTTTACCCAAATGGTGTAACTCTCCTATACAAACATGAAGACCATCTTCCGTATTAAATTCATCTGGGTCATCAATAGACAAATACTCTCGAATAATCTCCACAGCGTTAACGCCATCAAACTCTTCAACCCCATTTTTATTACTCTTGGTAACTATCTTCTCCAAGCTAATAGCCTCACAGCCATGCGATACCAAAAAATCCACCTGATATTTGCCGGTTAATAGCACCGCGGCCACACTATCAGTGTAGGCCTTGCCGTCGTGATACTGATACGTCTTGGCAAACTGCAACATGTCGCCCGCGGTTCCACCTAAAATAGTGAGCGGTAACTCCAAGTCACTCTCCAGCGCACCGAGAATCTGCGTTACATTCGTATTAATGCCATCGGGCAGGAGTATCAAAATTGGCTTATCAGCACCACGGCAATCATGAAGCTTGCAAAGCTTATTTACTTCGCGAGCCATCTCCTGACCACACTTATAAGAATCTTTCTTCACACCTTGAGCAAAAACAGCGTGCGGAACAATCTCATCACCGCTAAAAAGCATAACAGCCACAACAGCACTGCCCTCATCAGAGCCTCCAAGCGTAATAATGCCTTCACCAGAACAGCCCGACACAGGGATCTTGCCAACCACATCGACAATCCCCTTTAGTAACTTGTCTTGATCATAACCGACGGTAGCAAACACGAGAGCAAACGTGGACTTAGCCCCAGATAGCTGATCAACTGCGCCTTTGGCGGCATCCCTACCAGCCTCATAGGCATCTCCAACAATACTTGAACCAACCTTAATGATAGTATCCTGCATAACATATCCTCCTGAAATTTAAGAGCATTCTACCTTTCAAACATCAAAACCAAAACCATTCTCTCTGACAATTTTACCACACGCGTTAACCACCGCCACATCATAAAGCACTCCAGAGTTATTCTGCAGCTCAACCAACGCATCATCCATAGTCATCGCCGGTCGAAAAGGGCGGTGTGATGTCATAGCCGAAACCACATCAGCTACAGCAACAATCTTCGCCTCGTGACAAATATCTTCGCCCGCCAAACCAAGCGGATACCCCGAACCATTTATTCTTTCGTGATGCTGCAAGACAACTTCGGCAAGCGGCCATGGTGATTTAATGTTTTTAATAATTTCATAACCAATATTTGGATGACGTTTAATTAATTCAAACTCCTTATTACTAATGGGGCCTGGGCGACTCATTATTTCCGAAGGTAGCTTAATATGACCAACATCATGAATCAACGCCGCTAATTCGATGCCTTTCACTTGCGCTGGCGCATAACCTAATTCAGCCGCTAAAGCACTCGCTAATTTCCCAACGCGTTGTTGATGGGTAAAGGTATAAGGATCGGTATGTTCAATCGCCGCAGCTATTGCTTGAATTGATTGCGCTAACGAATCCTCTAAATCATTAGCAGCACGTTTTTTTGATTTGGTAAATAATTTATGCGACCAAGCTTCGCTAAGCAACTGTCCAATCACGCGTAATAACGCCACATCTTCAGCATCCCAATCTTTCGCTTTACTAATCTGATCAAAACCAATGATGCCAAATGGTTTTGACTCTATAAATAACGGGATCTGCAAGAGCGATTTAATATTTAAAGATGACCATAGTTTGCGTTCACTGCGCGCTTCATCAGGTAGCTTTTTAATATCCGGCACATAAATGGTATCAATTTTTGCTATTACTCGTCTGAACCAGGGTAGATCTCGTAAATCATAATTTAATACTTTCTCTTTCTGTGCTTGCGACTTAGCGATGTGCCACTCATACACATATTCGATTTTGCGCACACCCTCCGAGAATACCCATAAGTAACTACGATCAACTTGAGCAAATTTACCGATTCTCTCGACAGCATATTGAATTCCCTCATCCAGGTGCGAAAACTGCAACATAGCAAAAGTCAAAGCAATCTCACTCACCAAACGATCAGAAGCAACTCTATGCTCCAATTCTTTCTCAATAGCAACGCGATCATTAATGTTTTCTAGAATATGAACAGAGTATGTGCGATTTTGTTTTGTGGGCACATCCACAGAACAAACCCGATAGTAATCCTTATCATCTATTTGAAACTCTTTTTCTCGCAAACAATCCTTTTTCTTCGGGAAAATATCCCAATAAGGCTGGCCAACAATTTTTTTCGTAGGAAGTTTTACCTGCTGTCGATAAGCGCGGTTTATCGCGACAACTTTTTGTTCATCGTCGAGAGCAACGACAGGATCATGCAATTTATCAATAAACTCAGTTAATAGAATATTACAAGATTTTAACTGTCCTTTAGCGCGAGTACATTCGCTTATAATCACATCCTTGTCTAACATACCTTTCTCCCAGCTCTTTTTATTAATAATAGCACAAGATATCGAAGGCAACACCTTAATCTATAATGACATTAAGGGTGATCAATAATACAATCAGTAAGATACGACCTCAATCAATTTTTACTAGAAGAATTCACCGGAGAAAATACACTATAAAAATTATTGCAACCCCATCATCCCGTAAACTCCAACGTCATCCCACAAACCCCAACGTCATATCCCGTACTTGATACGGGATCCAGAAATACATAGCCTACAATTCTATCCACAACGAAATCCGCGCACAAACCGCCAAATAAAACTAAGCCGTTAATAATTATTGAAGAAAAAATTTCCACTTAATGAGCCAACAAAAACTCATGATAAGAAGCAATTTTATCAAGGCTTATATTGGAGCGCGCCGCGTCAACAATATGCGCGTAATAATATGTATCTTTTGCACCAATCAGTTTTTTCGCATTATGCAATGACGCCACCCAACTCTTCCAAGCCTCTGCAGTTAACAAATATTCGTCATCCGTATTCATTAAAAATAACAATTTCTCGCGCTTACGCAAAGCCTCTGCCATCTCTTTTGGACCCTCATTATCATGCACCGAATCATAACGACGCTGCATCTCAGGTTCGCTCGCAACTGCAAGCCAGCTCGGCTTACCCTCTATATCTAATAACAGCATAGAGCCAGTATCGTTAACCAAATAATACTCAGCAATATTATTATTTCGACAAAATTCATGGAAAAAATCTGTAAACACTGGATCGGATAAACAGCAGCGTGCACTCGTCGCCAGATTATCAATAACTGTACGCGATTGATCGTTAAAATATTGCTGTTGTAACTCCGCAATTGCGGTATTAAGTTCAGCGCGCAAATCAACAGCCCCGGTCTTGGTAACAAACTTATCGATAAGCCCAGCATTTAAAGCTTCCACTCCTAAGGACAAACTACCTTGACCAGTTAACATAAGTTTTTTAATCGGGAGATCTTTTATCTTCTCGCAAAACTCCAACCCATTCATGCGCGGCATAGCATAATCGATAACTAAAACCGACAACTCTTTATAACGTTCAGGATCATAAATCTCTTTATGAATAGCAGAGTAATCAATATCAACATAAGTATGCTCTAGCTCACGATGACCTTCTAATTCACCACCTAGTTCAAGCGCCGAGTCTTTTAAATTCATTAACCATTTATCAATAAATGGCGTGGGCTTACACTCTTTTTGAATAAACAGTAACGCCTGTTTTGGATCAGTATAAAAATGATAATACAAAAGTCGATCCAAGCGCGGACGCATACTTTTTAAATAACCCCCATTATCATCAACAAACAAAACCGTAGTTGGAAAATAACAACAAGCAATATTATTCTTACCCATCTCAAACTCCCTAATTTCCACAAACATGAATAAAAGTGTAGCACACAGATAACAATTATTTCGGTCACCCAGCTTACGAATTATGCCCCATTAAGCACCCCCTGACCATACCGTACTTCTAGAGGCAACATTGTTCTCATATGAAACAAAATCAGACATATCGCACAGAAAAACAGGCAAAAAGCTTACATAGAAACCCTGACATAAGACTCATTCCCCGTAGAGACGCCCAACCTGGGCGTCTCAATGCCATTAATAAACCCCGCTGCGTCATACCGCACATTTTAATATTCCATCCGAGATATTGTGTAGAAACACATAGCAATGCGTCTTCCAAACATCCCATGAGACGCATTGCTATGCGTCTCTACGGATAATCCCTCCAGAATGTACTGCGCTACCCCGGTTACGTGCATAACAAATCTGTCACGCCTCAACCAGCAACCGGAAACTCCATAACAAAAGTGGCATACTCACCAAATTTCGACTCACAAGACATCTCACCACCAAGATTCTCCATCACCATACGACTAAAAGTCAAACCAACCCCAGTGCCATTTTCACGCTTAGAAAAGAAATGATCAAAAACATGTGGCAACTGCTCTTCGGGAATGCCAGAACCGGTATCAGTAAAGATTAGTTTATTAACTTTCTCGCCCAACTCTAAATGAATTTTAATCTTCCCCTTACCAGCCTGCTCAATATAATAAAAAGCATTCTTCATTAAATTAAACAAAATATGCATAATCAAAAGATCTTTCCCGTAAACAATAAAATCATTTTTCACATCAAACGAAACTAATTTCTCCTGCGCATCAGGAACATAAGGATAGCGCTCAATCGCCATATTAACGCATTTAACAATAGAGTGTTTTTTATAATCCTTCTCAGCCTCAGCCAAATCATGCAAATTAGTAAGCAACATATCAATAATCTTACTGGCTAAAGTCGCCTCTTTTTGAATCCCCACTAAAGACTCACCCAAAGCCTCAATATGCATCGGACGAATAAATGGCACCGGCAACTTCGCCTCTGTCGCCATTGTATACGCAGTTAATAACTCCCGTAAAAAATCCTTCGTATCAGCATAATTACTAATAGTAGCCAAAGGCGTCCGCAACTCATGCGCAAGACTAGCCCCCAAAACCTGCATCGCCTTTGTGCGTTCTTCTTGGGTTTTGACTTGTAGACGGGTTTCTTCTAATTCGGCTTGTAGTTTTTTCTTTTCGGTGATATCAATCGATACCCCCAAAAGTCCAATTGCGTTCTTATCTTTATCTAAAAGCGGAATTTTCTGAGTTAGAAAAACCCCCTCGCTTCCGTCATGCAAAATTCCAGGCTCTTCTGTCACGTATGGTTTGCCAGATTCAATGATGGCCTTATCATTTGCGCGCAACTTTTTCGCTTGCTTTATGGGCAACTTCTCGTATGCATGCTTCCCAACAATGTCTCTTCTGGATTTCAACCCCAATGACCTAGCCTGATTTGCATTACAACCTAAATATTTTCCATCAATATCTTTCCAATAAACATGCCCCGGCATAAGAGACAAAATACCTTCATAATAATCACGAACATCCTTAACTTTTTCTATTATCGACTTACTAACATTAGCGCTCACACCAGTAATTTCTTTATAGAATAAAGACAAAAAAACTGCATCGGGACTGTCTCCATTTTGCTCAGCGTTTCTATCTGTCACATCAAACGAAACGCCCACCACACCAACAATTTCTCCTGTTTCATCTTTAAGAGGGGATTTGTACGAAATAAATACTCTTTCATCTCCATGCAGATCAACAGTATACTCATCAAAAATAAAAGGTCTTCTTGCTGAGACCACCTCTGCATCGTGATCACAGAGATTCTTCAGAAATTCTTTACCCTGCCAACAAAAATCATAATCTGTTTTTCCTACGATATCATGAGCTGATGACAACCCCAACGAACAAGCCTGTTTCTCGTTACACCCCAAATATACCCCACGCAAATCTTTCCAATATATATGCACCGGCAATGCATTCAAGATTTCATCTGCACCGAGACAAAGCTCACCGTTACATATTTTCATTTCAGTTGCTCGCCCCTAATGCTTTCCGATTTTGAGCGCGCCACTCTATACCAAATGATTAGGAAGGTAACTGTGCCACAAGTACATAATGAAAGGGTATATCCTATAATTAACAAATAATCGTGCTGCACATAACCATACATCATAATAAAAAATTGGATAAAATTGAAACCGGCGAAAGTAAGCAATGAAACACTTCTAGCCTCTTTGGCCCGAAAGATTCTGATCGCCTGAGGCACAAATAACATAGCATTGATAAACAAACAACCGCTAAAGATAATTTCTATTACATCTTTCATCCATATTGGCATATTTTTTCTCCTTATTTAAGAAATGTTGCTTTCATTAACCCGCTTAAACCTGACATATAATTCCTTCATAATCTCTGGATATCTTGGTTTAATCATCCTCTCATAGGTTGCTCTCATCGCAACTGTGCGCGGCTTCGGATATAAAACAAAATCATATTTATCTAGCCGCCATAACAGCAAAATGATTGCACACTCCTCAAAAAGATATGCCAAACACTTCTCAAAAGCAATACCGTACTTAACAAGATTGTCACCATTGCGCTTTGCAATCCTTGCTAGAAACATGCTGACTGTTTCATCAACAGCCGTTTTATACTCAAAATCATTTTCGTATAAGCTCTTAATTTTCTCATAACTATCCGGATAATTCGGGTGAGATAGCCACTCACTCCAACGCATAAGTTTGTGAGGTACCGATAAAGACGTTAAAATCTGCCCGTTTCGCTCTAACCACTGATCACCTGCACAAACCGCTTGATCATAAAATTCTTTTGGATCTCCGCCATTTAATATCGACAGAGTGTGTCTTTGTAGACTATCACATAACACAACATTACATACACTCAGTGTGTTATTCATAGCATCAAAGATCGCCCCTAATTTCTCACCTTCCTGATATGGCTGGCCAACACTAATGTGAAATACACATGTAGCATCTTGCAAATCGCTTTTATGTTCATCTGCACACTTGAATATCGCTTTAGTAGATCTATATGCCACGGCTAGAGCCCTCTAGTTAAATTTCTCACTACTCATATACAAACAACTTCTCACAAAATCGATGGCAATTATATTACAAATCAGCTACCTGGACATTAAGAGAACATGAAAGCGCATAAAATATTCACCCCACGGAGGACAGAAAACATCCCAACAATACGACCTCAGTCAATCCAATAACCCCAAAATCACGGTTTATTAGAACAATTTAGAAAACCCAAAGAAACCCTAATCATAGACGTAACATTCTCTTGCTTCCTCACCCACTCATATACAAAATCTGTGGCCGGACGTCGCTTTTTTGGGTATACCTCAAATGCAAAATCCAATGTAGCCCACAAAGACATGATCGCGCATTCTTCCATTAGATACTTTTGAGTCAATACAGAATCTATCAAAACTCCCTGCCGTGCTTTCGCAAATAACTCAATCGTTTCGTTAATGGACGACCGATATTGCTCATTAACAGCATACAAATTCTTAATGCACTGTTCCCATCCCTGGAATTCAGCATGATTCTTCCAATCATCCCACCGACTAATCTTGTAGGGAATTGTTAGCAAGCTAATAGCCGTATTATTGCGATGCACCCATTCATTTCCTCTTGCTAATGACACAATCTTTGCCTCGGGCGCTGATAACTCCTCCAAAAATTCTATGGAGAATCTCTGCAAACTATCACAAACAACAATATGACAATCGCGAAAATGCTTATTAACTACAGCGATTGTTGCTTTAAATTTCTCTCCCTCATGGTAACCTTGCCCAACGCTTATTGGCAACAAGCAAGTTGATGCTAAGAACAGTCTTTTATATTTATTTGTACACTTAAAATACGCGCCCACTTCTTGCTGTCTCGGCTCCATCATTATACCTCCAGCCTAATAACCAATTGTAATCTTCAGATACAATCTAATACTCATAAAACATCAAACTAGTATCAATTGTATTACAACTTGTCTTCCGTGACATTAAAGAACATGAAATTTGTGAAAAACACGGTATTGTGCGATTTTGGGTTTGCAGTGATAATCGTTAGGGTAGAGGGGATTAGGTGAGAGCACCCGCGGTGCGCTAGGGGTTGACCTAGACATGCCCGGATTCCCGCAGACGCTGGAATGACGAAACTAAAAATGAACGCAAAAGGTAGCGCGTGCATGTAACTGGAACGTAGAGACGCCCAACCTAGGCGTC
>JAGLTR010000067.1 GCA_023135155.1 Gammaproteobacteria bacterium | reverse complement strand
CGCACAACCGGCAACACCGTTTGCTCAATCAACGATTGCATCAGTTCAGCGCTAGAGCGGTATCCATTTAGCACATCTGCCGAGCGCGAGCTGGTACATTGGGAGCCCACAGAGAATTTTGAGCTCCTTGGGCGTCCGCTATCCGTAATACACATACTATTCAACCTGATCAAAAATGCTCTCTACTTCATCGCCAAAGCCGGAAAGGGTGACATCAAGATCTGGCTCGAAAAAAGCACAAAATACAACAAGCTACACTTCAAAGATACGGGGTACGGTATTGCATCAGATATTCTACCTGGTATATTCGATCAGTTCTCAACTACAACGACTGATGGGACAGGCATTGGTCTCACCTTCTGCAAAGTTGCAATGCAAAACATGCACGGCAGCATTAGCTGCAACTCAAAAGAAGGCGAATATACCGAATTTGTCCTGCGGTTCCCAAAGCATAAAAAATAAAATATGTGCTATCATAACTACATTGGATAAACAAAGGATCGTAATATGCGAAAAGATATAATTGGATGCTGCTATTTCCCCACAACCACTTTATTTATTGATGACAGAATAAAGTATCTTAACAGCTTAAAAAGAACCATAGATCCAAAACTCAGCTGTAAGTTTTACGATCAACCGCTTGAAGCACTCAAGTTTCTTGCGGAAGATTACAAGCCCATACCATTTATTCAACGCTGGCTCACAAGCCTAAACAGCACAAGCGCAGAACTCGGAACAGAATTAGAAGATAAAGCTCTGACCCATCACTACACAGATATTAACATCGCAACAATTCACAAAGAAATATATTCTCCAAAACGCTTTGACGAAATATCCCTAATCGTTATCGACCACTCAATGCCCTCTATGACAGGCTTAGAATTCTGCGAAAAAATAAGCACTAGCCCGGTGAAAAAGCTACTAATCACCGGAATAGCTAGCAACGAGCTAGGCCTAGAAGCCTTAAACAACAAAGTGATAGACAATTTCATTCTAAAAAGCGATGAGAATTTTGACCAAAAGTTAAATGGTACTATAAAACAGCTACAACAAGATTATTTTCGCGACATGTCAGCGGGCCTTATTCAAAACATCACAGCCAATCAACGCTGCTGCCTAAATGATCCAGTATTTATTACCTTCTTCAATGAATTGTGTGAAAAACATAATGTCTCTGAATATTACCTAGTTAACAACTCAGGAAGTTTCGTATTTCTAGATAACGAGGGGAATATCAGCTGGCTCATCGTGAATAGTGAACAAGATCTAAACGAATTCGCAATAACTGCGGAAGAAAGCGACTCACCAGATGACATTATCACAGCACTAAAAAATCGCGAACAACTGTTATTCCGTTTTACAGATGAAGACGCGCAAATCAAAGAATCAATGGATGAATGGCGAAAAAATATGTACCCAGCAACGAAACTAATTGGCCAAAACAATACTTACTACTATTCATTACTTGATGGTATAGCGCATTACAGCGTAGATAAACGCAGGATTGCGACATATAGCCAATATAGAAACAATATCACCTAGCAAACCACATACAAGCAACCCCTCACCTAAAATGAACGAGCACACATTTCCGAACATCATACCCTACCATATCGCAAATCGAGCATAGGAGAAAACCATGCATCAAGATATTCAAACCTCACGCAAACAAACTGACAACTTTCATTTAATGGATAGTCTCGAATATATGCGACACAGCCTGTGCCGGAGTTTACTCTCTAGTTAGCAGAAATAATTAGCAATCAACGATCACCTCTTTGGGAAAAACTTTAGGGCAATTTGGTCAACAGCTTGTTGACCCATTGCATGTCCACATACAAAAAAACAACTATGGTATTGTGTTTTTTAAAATATAGTCTACCATTAATACCTATGAAAATTGGCATCATGGGCGCTATGCTCGAAGAAGTGAGCACTATTAAAGATAGTATGCAGATATCGCATGAAGAGATGATTGCGCATCGCAATTATTATTCTGGAAAACTAAATAATATTGATACGACGTTAGTCTTTTCCCGCTGGGGCAAAGTTGCCGCTTCAACTACTGCTACTACGCTAATTAACCATCACAAAATAGATCTACTAGTTTTCACCGGCATCGCAGGCGCTGTTGCGCCAGAATTGAATGTTGGCGATATCGTTATAGGCACTGGGCTTTACCAGCACGACATGGACGCGAGCCCCTTATACCCTAAACATCATATTCCCCTCACTGAAAACGCTATATTTAAACCCGGACAGCAACAGATAGCTAAAACGCAAAGAGCAGTTACTAAATTTATCGATAACATAGAACAAAACATTCAGTTAGAAACTTTAAAGAAATTTTCCATAGAAAAACCGAAATTATATAGCGGTATAATCGCCAGTGGCGATCAGTTCATTTCCGACGCAGCAACAAACACCAATTTACAACTAAAAGATACAAAAGTGCTAGCAGTTGAAATGGAAGGCGCCGCCGTTGCACAAGTCTGCGCAGAACATGAAATACCATACATAGTAATTAGAACAATTTCAGACAAAGCTGATCATAGTGCGCATATTAACTTTCAAGATTTTTTAACAACGATCTCTTCACTTTATGCGCATGAAATTATTAAAGAACTTTATCTTGAACTCAAAGAAGCTTAATCACTCTCTACCATTAATCACAGCTCATAACAATACCGTAATTTATGAAAATAATCAGCAACTACGGTATTTAACTTTGAAGCTCCCATACTATACTCAATAGAAATATACGATTAATAAAGCAAGTAAATAAGTCAAGAGTACGTTATGAGCAAGAAGTTTAGTTTATGCAAGGATTGTTCCGGATTAGCATTAAAGTCGATAGGTATTGTGATTGCAATAGTACAAGCACTCACCATGCATACCAAATGGAAGTGGCTCACAATTACACTCACATGTATCGCAATTTCATCTCCTGATTGTGTTGCAATATACAAGATTGCAGCGATGCTGCTTGCCAATATCAAATACAAACAATCGGCCTGCTTTGACTATTTCGAAAGATGCCTCTGCTGTGCAGCTACTCTCGCAGGGGCCTGCATCACTACTCTTGCAATAACCGGCTACACACTATGTAGTGTAGGCACTATTTACTGCCCAAATGCTGTCCTTTGGGCTTTGATTGCAACTGCGACCATAACAATTCCTGCGATATATGTGCTGACACACTGCAAATATCACAATAAATTTGCTCTGCATATGGCAAAACGACTTATCGAATCTAATACAAAAAAAACTGATGATGATCTTGATAAAGCCACCATAAGAAAACCAAGTAACTACACTATTCAAATGCTTGCGAAATATCAGTATTCTCAAGTGCTTAACGAAGAAATAAATGCTATTAACGACTACATCGAGGCAAGTCAACACTCAGACGAGCTCAAAAATCGCGTTATTACCCACGAAGAAAAAAGTAATGCTGCATTATCCTCTACTCAAAAAATGCTAACTCAACTAATGACCACAACCACACAAGAAGAAAACAACGATACATCCCAGAAAAATCTAGTTACAGAGATTCAGCAAGATCATTACAAGATCATGCGCAATATTTACGGCATGCGCGCGCTCTTCTGCGAAATAGCCAACATAAAGAAACAAATACACGAGACATCAAGTTTTATTCAAGTTGCTCCACAAGCTGCCCCCTCCTAGCAATACTCTGCACTAGAAATACTCATACCAATAGGAGTAAAATACTCACCATAGAGAATCGAAAACAACACAGGCTACACCCCCATGCCAAAACAGAAAATCCCAGATATACACCAACTCATCACATGCGTACAAGACAACTTGACTGATATCAGCACACTTGAGAACTACCTCAATCAAAACCCACTAAAAATAAATCGTACAACCAAAGAAAAATTAACTCCCATAGCAATGGCCTGCTCGTTAGGCAACACTAATATCGTTACGCTACTGCTTAAGTATAACCCCAACCTAAAACTTAAAGGTAACAGTCACTGCACTCCATTACACATCGCCGTCATTAAATACAAAACAGCAGAAAACAATACACAAAAACAAAACTATTGGAAAATCATCAAACAACTAATTGAAAAAGATCCAACCACACTAAAATGCAAGGAAGGATTTGGGAAAACAGCTCGTAATTTTGCCTTAAAACAAAATCCACAAACGCCAGAATTAGCCAAAATATTTGACAAATATCACACCCCTAAATCACACGGCACAACTGTTAGGTTTTTTAAATTGGGGATCAAATGCGTTACAAGTGCAGTTGACTACATACTACCAACCCCTTAAGAAAAAGTTTTACTTCCCAACCGTCGCCATATAAACCGCAAACTCATTTTCACCATCGACCTTTATTAATTCGTCCATTGCTGCCTGCTTATAGGCAGCAATAGCACAACTACCAGCATCAATTGCTGTTGCAGCTAAGCATAGATTCTGACAAACATGCCCGCCGTCAAGCGCAATAGCCTTACCTGGATCCGGATAACGCCACTCTGCACGGTATGGCACAGCAGCCCAGATAAAAAACACGCAACAATCGAGAACACTCGGGCCTGCTGGGTTTGTTGAAATTAATGTCGCTTTGGTTTTTACTAAAATATCACTATCCTCATAAACCAAACACAATTTATGCTCTAAAGGCAGATAACGATAAACACCAGGAGCGACGCCAGTAACTCTTCCAATACATAAATATGTTTCGAATGGATGGCGCGAACCAGCAGATGGCGAAGTACGCAAGTTCGCACGATTAACATTCTTCACGCCTTGCGTTGCCCATAATAAAAATGATAACTCCATTAAATTCATGAAATCACCGTTAAAACGACGCACGCTGCGGCGATGACTAATCACATCCAAAAATGATTTGCGTCCTGATTTAAATTCACTCGGCGGCACTAAATTAATTAATTTAGCATCAGGCGGATAATTTTTTTGCACTTCTGGTTGCGCCACACCTTTTTTTTGATCACTTTCTATTTTACTAAAATCATCAGTAAATTGGGATTTAAGAAAATTTCTGCTCGGGTTGTTGCTCATTATGGTGCTCCTGTGTTTTACTCCGCCGCAAATCTCAAAAAAGACACATGCAATGCGTCTCTACGCTCATTTGTCTATTGTACCAAAACATTATTCCCTTCGACAGACAGAGATGCCTCACTAAAACCATCGTCATTCCGCGGCTTGACCGCGGAATCCAGGCCATAACCTCTCGTTTGACTAGATCCCGCGGTCAAGCCGCGGAATGACGGTGTTTTTAATGGGACAGCCCCAGCAGACAACTTGCCTTTACAGATAAAATTACCGATCATACACATTAGAGAATTCATCAGGAGAGAACAAGATGCGCAAGAAGCCCAATATTTTCTACGGCCAATCCGGCGGCGTTACTACGGTTATCAATAGCACTGCCTGTGGGGTTATCGAAACCACGCGCCAACATAGCGATGTGTTTGGCAATGTTCTCGCTGGACACCACGGCATCCTAGGTCTAATCAATGAAGAGCTCTTCGACACCAATAAAGAGTCGGCCAGAACCATCTATGATTTGCGCAATATGCCTGGCGGCGTTTTTGGCTCCTGCCGCTATAAACTCCCTGAATACAGTGAAGATCCCAACGTTTACGAGCGTATCTACGAAGTTCTAAAGGCCCATAATATTCACTATTTTCTCTATAACGGCGGCAATGACTCAGCTGATACAACGCGAAAACTCTCAATAATCAACAGACAGTTTAATTACCCATTACAATGCATTGGCATTCCAAAAACCATTGATAATGATCTCCCTATAACTGATACCTGCCCTGGATATGGATCTGTTGCAAAATATATGGCCACCATTACAAAAGAAGGCGGTGAAGATCTCAGCGCTATGGATGAAACTATTCAAGTTTATATTCTCACAACTATGGGCCGGGACAGCGGCTGGATCGCAGCGGCGAGCGGACTAGCAAAAGACTCCTCTCATGCGGCACCACATATAATTCTATTTCCAGAAATTCAGCTTGATATTAAAAAGTTTCTGAAAAAGGTAAAACAATCAGTAAAAAAATGCGGTCATTGCTTCATTGTAACGGCCAATAGCATTCGTGGTATTGATGGCGAATATATTGCCCCACCAACTGATGCCGATGCATTTGATCACCATCATCACCCACAAATTGCACCCATTCTCTCGAAAAAAATCGCTGATGAATTAGGCTACGTCTGCCACTATGCAGTTCCTAACTTTATCCAGCGAGCTGCACGCCATCTCAGCTCCCAAACAGACCTCAAACAAGCCTATGCAGTGGGCGCTGCCGCAGTCGAATTCGCTCTTGCAGGGAAAACCAATATCTGCCCCATTATTGAACGACTTCCTGGCAACAATTATCGCTGGCAAATTAGCGAAACTACTATCGAAAATATCGCAGGGCAAGCGAAGTTTTTGCCAAGAAACTTTATTGCTCGCGATGGTTTCGGAGTTACGAAAAAATATCTAGAGTATGCGGCACCATTAATTCAAGGTGAAGATTTTATTCATTTTGAAAATGGCCTACCTAAACATGCTGAATTAAAACGCAAGCTTGTGCGGAAAAAATTAAAATGATTACTTTTCTTTATATTATAAAATCATTAATTCTACCACCTGGAATTTTTATTGTTTTATTAATCCTAAGCTTAATCTTTTGGAAAAAACGCCGGCTGGCGATAACGCTCATCAGCATAACTCTTATCTCAATTTATTTACTTAGCACGCCATTTATTGCAGTCGAGCTCGCGAAACCATTACAACCTAAACCTATATCTATACAGCAGCTGTCACATGCACAAGCAATCGTAATTCTTGGAGCTGGCCGTGATACTAATAGTCCGAAATATGGAGCTGATAACGTCAGCAAACTAGAGCTATCCTACCTAAGATATGCTGCCTACCTTCGCCGTCAAACGAAGCTACCAATCTTAACCTCTGGTGGCAGCGTCTTTGGTAAGCGCACCCCCGAGGCAACGCTCATGGCGAAAACACTAAAGTTCGCCTTTAACACACCAGTAAAATGGCAGGAAACAACCAGCAAAAACACCAAACAAAATGCACAAAGCTCAATTGCGATCTTGAAGAAAAACAATATCAAATCAATAGTTTTAATAACTTCAGCAATTCATATGCCGCGTTCAGTATTAGCATTTAAATCTTATAAAATTAACGTAATTCCAGCCGCCACAAATTATATTACTCTGCCAAAATTTTCCGCGAAAATATTAAATTTTCTGCCGAACATGAAATACTATCACCGCAGTAAAGATTGTCTCTACGAATATTTTGGGTTAGCATGGCATTACTTTCATAGATGAATTGTTTTTACAGTCCTGCGTGTAAGGAAACCTAATTAAGCGCGATGAATCGCGCCACTACAACGAGAGAAAAAACATGTCGTTATTTAAAAAATTATGCTGCTGTGGTTACTTTGGAAACAAACAGAAATATACTATTATCCCCCAAATAAATCCTGATGAGGAACCTACAGCACATGCCCCAATGGGAGGCGAACCCAAATCAGCAATCGATTTTGTCAATGAATTTTATCGTCGTGCTGATTCAGCAGTAATAACGGATGATATTAATAGAGATGCGAATATGCTTAACAGCCTCTGCATACAATGGTATCGCGCACAATTTCAAGACTCATTTTTTACTCCTACAAATGAGAACACCCGCGCACCAAGTGAAAAGATGGCGGAATTTAACACCGCAGTCAGCACTTATAAACAAAAGCATCCAGAAACTCAAGATCCATATGTATTAGTAACTGACCTCTTCACTCGTGCGATTGAAAAGCACACAGTAGAGTCGTTGAACAAGCTATTTGATAATGGCGCGGGCATGAAATCAGCAAAGGTATTCCTCGAACAACATCCAGAACTAATTCCCACAACTTCTCAACAATTCCAATAAAAAAAAGGGGCTATAAAGCCCCTTTTTCTTTAACGCGAAAAATTAAACCATAGCAGTTTTCGGGAAAATAAACGTTAAACCGACTGATACTGCGTACATTGATGGGGTTTTATTTGTATTCGGCATAGTGCCTAACCCCTGCAAATTAACACCAAAACTAGGTGTAAACCAGTAACCAACACCAATCGCACCCATCGTAGCTGGACGATTATAGGTTGTACCACTACGATCATCGCCAGTTGCACCCCATTTCGTATGCACCTTAGCCACGCCTAATTTTCCAAACATATCAAAACTATTACCAAACGGCACAATGACTTTAACAGCCGCATCGAGAAAATTGTTATTAGAATTTATCTTGCCGCTGTCAGAAGTAACATTCGAGTAGAGACCGCCACCGATCTCAACGCCCAAATAAGCGTTGATCTTATAACCTAAAGCCACATTCCCAGCAGCATTAGTTCCACGCACACTTACCCCAATATCACGTGGCGCAACCTTACCCCAACCAACATTACCATCAACATAAAAACCAGCTTTCTGCGATACAAGCCCAAAGCTAGCGCCACTCACAGCCAAAGTCCCTACACCTGCTAACATCAAAACCAAAACCTTCTTTAACATACAACTCTCCATATATTTGGTTACACAACAGCAACATTGTAGTGACTAGAGAATCGCTGTCAATAGCCGATAGATACTGCTAAAATTCCGCGCTATGAATTATATATTTGATTTCGACGGCACCTTAGTTAACAGCCTCCTAGCGGTGGTTGGCGCTTATAATCGCCAAGCGAAAAAATACAATTTGCGCCAAATAAAAATTAGCGATGTTAACGCTCTGCGCGGCCGTACACTAAAAGAGATGATTGATTACCTAGGCACCCCTTGGTTACGCCTACCTTTTATTTTCAATTATATCCGCAAAGAACTAAGTGACAACATTACTAACCTACCACTATATTCCGGTGTTGCCGAAACATTGCAAGAGTTAAAGAGACAAAAACACACCATCGGTATTCTAACCTCTAACTCTGCTGATAATATTAAACTACACTTCCAAGAAAAATACGCTATTACCTTTGATTTTATCTATGCTGGCAGCTCCTTTTTCGGCAAAGGCAAGCTATTAAAAAAAGCTGTCAGTAAAGAACAGTTAAATAAGCATGAGTCTATATACGTGGGCGACGAAGTTAGAGATATAATTGCCGCACACCATTGCGGGATTCACTCTGCGGTAGTTACTTGGGGACTGAACAGCAAACAACTTCTCTCCACATATAGCCCTGATTTCATCATCCAAAAACCCGAAGAGCTACTTGAAATATCATGCCCGACAGCATAACTAATGTCGAGATAACCAAAGCCGTTAATGATCTAACCAAACCGGCAACTGATCATGTCGCAACCGAACACGCATTAAACATTAACATTCAAGATGCCAACAATTATACTCTTCTATGTACACCTAAAAAACTCGAAGAACTTGCCGTCGGCTTTCTATTTAACCAAAAGTTAATTCATGCTATTGCAGATATAGAAAATATAACAGTCATTGATAAAAACAATATTACGGTAGAATTAAACAACACAACACCGAAACCGATTAATAATTATTTAGTAACCAGCTCTTCAGGAATGAGCGCCAACTTTACCCCAGAAACATTATTAACAATGCATCAACCTGCCGCTACAACATTAAATATCAAGCTAGAAAATATTTATAACTTGATGCGAGAACTATCACCACATCAAATGATATTCAAAAAAACCGGCGGCACGCACGCTGTAGCAATATTTAATCAAGAGCAAAAGATTATTGCCTATGCCGAAGATATCGGTCGCCACAACGCTTTTGATAAAGTAATTGGCCACTGTTTAAAAGAAAAAATAAACCTGGCAAGCTGCGGAGCCATTTTGTCAAGCCGTGTTAGTTTTGAGATGGCACAAAAAGCCGCGCGCGCTGGGCTAGGAGTAATTATCGCCGTCTCTGCACCAACATCCTTAGCAATAACAGCTGCCGAAACCTGGAACATCACCCTTTGTGGTTTTACCAGGGATAACCAAACCAATATTTACACGCACCCAGACAGAATCACCCCGTAGAGACGCCCAACCTGGGCGTCTTCTCAAATTAAGCAGACGCCCAAATTGGGCGTCTCTACGAAAACAACAACGTAGCGCGTGTATACTCCGGAGGAATATTAAAATGCGCGGCACAGCGCAGTAGCGTCCATAAAAAACATGCCGCAAAAAGACGCGATAAATCGCGTCTCTACGGGTAATAAACTTCTTGGAAATATAAACCTTGTGGTGGTGCGGTAATGCCCGCAACCGTACGATCACAAACTTTTAAAACCTCAGCTGCCCATTCAGGCGGTTTTTTCCCCTCACCTATCGCCAGCAAAACACCCGCAACATTACGCACCATATGCAACAAAAATGCATTTGCTTTAATATCAATAATAATTAAATTATTCGCGCGTCGTACATTAACAAAATGCACATCACGAACAGGCGAATACGCCTGACAAGTGCAGCCACGAAAAGAAGAAAAATCATGCTTGCCAACTAAATGCTGCGCAGCTTGATGCATCAACTCATGATCTAACGAATGATAATGCCAAGTAGTCTGCTCAGCAAAAAGCGCCGAGCAAATTTTGTGATTAAAAATAATATAACGATAACGTCGAGCAATCGCAGAAAAACGCGCATGAAAACCTTCATCAACTTCCCGCGCCCACCTAAAAGAAACATCAGGCGGCAAATTACAATTACCACCTGAAATCCAGTTCTTTAAATCACGCTTTGCAGAAGTGTCAAAATGAATAACCTGGCCACGCGCATGCACACCCGTATCGGTTCGACCCGCACAAACAACATCGACTTTGTGATCCGCAACACTACTTAACGCCTTCTCGACAACATGCTGCACAGTCGCATTATCATCTTTCTGCTTCTGCCATCCATGGTAGTTGGTCCCCTTGTACTCAACCCCAATAGCGATGCGCACTCATTACTCCTCTTCGACGACTTCGATAACCTTACTTAATAAAACACGTGCTTCCTCTTTCTGCTCCGCGCTACCTTTTTCCAATATTTCTTTGAGCATTTCACGCGCTGCTTCTTTATCGCCCATGTCAATATAAGCTCGAGCTAAATCCAATTTCGCCGGGATACCCTCTTTACTACCTAGGAAATCATATTCACCATCAACATCATGATCATGATCTTTTTCAACCTCAGTTTTAACTTTCACTTTCTTAAAACGTCGGCCAGGGAATGCCCACCAAATTAATAGTAATAAAATAATAACGATAATTCCGATAACAATTTTAAAGCCAGTATCACCTAAATAGTTTCGCATTGAAGTTACGTACGGCGTGAAAAACTCACCCTTTGGTTTATCCTGTTCCTGCACCACAGCTAACTGCTGCTGATTTGCTGTAAGTTGCTGCTGCAACTGTGTGAGCTGCTGCTTTAATTGATCAATTTGACCCTGCTGATCAAGATTATGTTTTTCTAAATCGCCGAGACGCACTTGATACTGCTGATCAAAACTAATTAATAAAGTACCAATATCACCATACTGCTTCTTTAAGTTTTGTAATTTTTCTTGATCAGTTTGCACAACAGTTAATACTGCCTGCATATGTTTTTCATGACGCGTTGCGTGTTTAGCTTCCGTAATTATTTTTTTCGCATGTTGAGCTGTCGCATGTTTTTTCGGCTCTTGCATTTTTGTCCAAGCGCTGTCTTGCGCCGCAACAGTGCTTGCAGCTAATGTATTAGGAACTGCGTTCATTTTCTCCAACGAAGGAATCTGCAAAATCATGCTTGGTTTCAAACCATTCATGTTTTTATCACTAAACGCTTCCGAATTAGCCTGGAAAATTGCCACCATTGCCTGCTGAATGGACACCGTCGCATTTGGACGCGCGACAATAGCCACCTGCCACAACTGATCAGTCTTCGCTGTCGGCCCATAAGTCGACATTTGAGCAAAAGCAAAAAGAGGAACTAATAAGAAAACAAAAAGCAATTTACGCATAACAAAACTCCCTGATGAAACAGGAAGTCATCATAATTGATCTCAGGCTAATGATCTAGTCTGAGAAGCTAACTAAGCACCAGAAGCATGGTCTGCCTTCAATAACTCATTGTGTTGTTTTGATCCTGCATTCTGATCAAGAAACATCGATGACATGCCAAGCGGCTCACAAGACTCTTGGGCAGCCACTTTCAACAAAACATCGACAACACCACGAAACATCAACCCAAATCTATTATGAACCTGATCGGGCGCATCCGCTGGCTTAGCAAAATTGTTATTTGCAATATTCATGCATCTATCCCCCTATTGTTGAGCGTAGCCAATGAATCTTAAGAAAGCCTTAAGGGCGCCTCTATAAATTCATTATTTAAGCCAATTCTGCGTTGTGGTACTTTCTCCGGTGCTCATGTACCCACATGTACACTGCGCTCCTCGAAAGCACCACGCCTTGCCTTGACGTAAATACTGAATTTATAGAGATGCCCTTAAGAAACCCCATCAACCCACATTAAACACCGCATCAGAACCCCCGCCATCCAGTAGTATTAGGACGCCCCATCATCCGGCATCAGGAGCTCCATCATCCCGTATTAGGAGTCCCGTCATCCCGCGGTCAAGCCGCGGGATCCAGCGGCTGTAACTTATTGATTTTTCTGGATCCCGCGGTCAAGCCGCGGGATGATGATGCTGCATAATTGTGTTTTAAAGCATTTATTCAACAACTCCAATTATTTTTGTTGTCAGGTCCATTTATGTAGGCGAATATACATTA
>JAGLTR010000066.1 GCA_023135155.1 Gammaproteobacteria bacterium | reverse complement strand
TGTATTGCTTATGAACCGTAGAGACGCCCAACCTGGGCGTCTCCAAGCTTCGTTATCTTCATATATTTGTATGTATTAATAAACTCTGCTACGTAGTAGTTCCATACATTTAAATACTCTTCCGGGATTATCATTTTAGGACCGCTATAAACACGCCCATGCGCGCTACCGTAGACGCGATAAATCGCATCTCTACCACCGTATTTGATACTGTGCCTACTTAAAACAAATAAATGCTAATCTAATTAGACAGCATTGGAGAAAAAATTATGCCTAAACAAACGCAAAAACAACTACCACAACATGCGCATTGGTATAACGATCTCGGCCGTGAATCAGTCCAACTTTTAGTTTCAGCAGGCCATCTGATTCCTGAAGGCGTGGGCAAACCTCTTGGACTCGCTACAACCCTAGGTTTTCTCGGTTGCCCGATAAACTGGTGGAGCGTTTTTGGCGCTTGTACCCCACTAATATTGCTAAACCTCATTAACCAAGCAAACTACGTTGCCCGCACAACATTTCACAGTCTGCCTGCAAAGTATCAAGCACGTAAAAACTTTGAGCAACACCTCCTAAAAACAGGTGAAATAACGCGCGACCCCGAAGACCAACACATACCTTATCACACCAACGCATTACGCCGCGTCAAATTATACACCCTAGTACTAGCAAACGTGATTATCGAGGGATCTGATGGCATTGCAGCAATCTTTGCAGTCGCCCCCAAAGATCTTAATAAATTCCTCATTCTGACCGGCGGCATAATCGCTGGATTTATCAAAAGCGGGCAATCGACTTTAGTCATTGTACGTCGCGGCAATGAGAACGTTGCTGCTGATCATGCTATGCGCCATGGCCAACTCCTGCCACCACTTGAACAGATCTGTAAACCAATAGAATTCCAACTACGCAACATTGCGCGCTTGCTTTCATATATAACACCAGCAATGTTTGGCATTCTACATACGATGGCAACCAGCAGCTCCAACTTAGTACACGAAACTCTTAAAAAGTATCTCGGCGATATACTGGCAACAGGCGCCCATTATGCAAGTTGGCCCTTTCTATACCTGCTCGCTGCCTATGCTACTAGTTGTTATGACATTGAAAAGCTCGGACAAGACATTTTTGGTGATAACCGCCTGGGCATGAGATTTGCCCTCGCTGACTGGTTTGATAAGAAACTAGCCTTCTGGTCTAAACATGAAGAACCATCAACCTTCAACCCCAACAACCCTTGGGCTGGCTGGCTAAATTTCAGCATCAACCACCCATGTCGAGCTGCAGCAAGACAACTTTATGGCTATGGATTTGCTCATGCCACCAATGCTCTTTTCCCCAAAATGCTCGCTCTACTTACACAAGAAGCATGCTATGGCAGCGGACTATTCTACCTCTTTAACAAAGCCCTGCGCACAGTCTATGAAGAGGTCTTCAGCAAACTAATTGGCGAGAGTGCAGCAACCACTTTTGATAACATGACTATTGGACCACACGTTATCTTCGGTATCATCTCAGTTTGCGGCTCCTACGCTCAGATGAAACAAAAGTGGCCCGCATTAAAGCGTCACTATCACAGCGACCGCAAACCCCCGAAACTAATACCCCCAAAACCACCAGAATTACCAAAACTTGGGATCTACAGCTCAAGCTTCTGGTCGTCAGAATCTGCACAACAAAATGACACAGCAATAGAAGCAAAACAGCCATCAAACTGCACCATTCTTTAGCAGTTCAACACGACAAAACACCCCCCATCATCCCGCTACTACCCCGTCATCCCGCTACTAGATAGCGGGATCCAGGAAAAAACAATGAGTTGCTGACACTGGATTCCGCGATTAAACCGCGGAATGACCGTAGCTTTATGAAAATTACCGTGCTCACAGACAATACCATGCAAATATGCGGCAATTTAAGGTTTCCTTAAGCTTCAAGTGCTTTAATTACAATAAGGATGATGGTAGGTGAAGTCTCAGGAGATGACTTCAATATGACATCACGGACATGTCAATAAAACAGGGGGATGATAGATATGAATAATACAGCGAGCATGATTCGCTAACGTTTCAGTCGTCTGAGTCGTTGTAAAGCTTGTATAGTATGGACTCAGAGCCGATTAGCCAACGCAGACAACTATTGGCCTACAATGGTAAGCGGACACTGAAGAAAACGAGATAGGCACTGAAACACACAACGAATCTGACAAATCTGTCATAATTTAAAAAGCGCGGATCCCGCATAGATCCGCGCTTTTTTTTGCGCAATGAGGCTGTTACAAATCGAATTTAGGTGAGCAGTAATGCAAGAAAAATCGGCGAAAAACGCGCAGTTTATATCGATAAATGAGCATCCCGGATCAAGTCCGAAACATGCTTTGAGACAGCTTTTGTCGTATTAATGCCGCATAAATTCGGCTTGCAACAGTCCCACAATACTTTTTTACTTCCATCTAGTGAACAGACACAGCCAATCCCTGCGGAACGAATGGATGCAAATGTAGCTTACTTCGCATCTTCTGTACCCGCCAAAGATCGTAGCCGGCCTGTAGATTAATCCACAACTCAGCTGAAGTATTAAAAACAATGGATAATCGCATAGCCATCTCTGGGCTAATATTCAATCTGCCATTAACAAGCTTTGATAAGGTTGGGCGCGCTATATGCAAGAGCTTAGCACCTTCAGAAACAGATAGGCCGAGCGGCTCCAAACATAAGCTCTTCACCATTAGACCTGGATGTCTCGGTTTATCAATCATAACAATACCTCTCTCAATGGTAATCCAAATAATCAACTAATATGGCATCTTTGCCTTCAAACGCAAAAATCACCCGCCAGTTAGCGCTTATCTTCACAGCATAATACCCATGTAATTCACCTTTTAATGCATGCCACTGTAAACCAGGAAAATTCATCTGCTCAGGTGCAGTAGCAAAATCGAGCGCCTGCAAGATATCATGTAACTTCCCCGCATGTTTACGCTGTATCTTAGCGGCACTACCCGTGTCATAAAACAGTTTCAAGCCTTTGTGACGCCAACTTTTAATCATATTTTAGTGTAGCATGTAATATAACAGGTAACAATGCATTGTAAGACTAAGGATACTAACAGAAAACGAGATAGGCACTAAAACGCACAACGAATCTGACAAATCTGTCATAATTTAGAAAGCGCGGATCCCGCATAGATCTGCGCTTTTTTATTTACAACAACACTTCTTATATTTTTTACCGCTACCACAAGGACAAGGATCATTGCGTCCGGTCTTTGGATATTTCCCGTCATAGTAACTCCACACTCCATCTTGCCGATGAAATTCACCGATCTCATGTAGCATCTGATCTTTGCCTTGCACTTTGAAGCGCGCAATGAACTCTACAAATCCGATATCGTTTGCCACAGGTGAAACCTCTTTCACCTCAAGCCCGACCCATTCAACATGATCAACCCAATCTTGCGCATCATCTCTGGAGAAATCGCGCGCGGCTGGACCTGTGATCGTCTGCATTACATAATCGAGATTCTTATTCACAAAGGCGCTATAACGCGAGCGCATTAACTGCTCCGGCGACTGCGGTTTGTTTGCGCCCGAAATAAACAGGTCGCAACATTTCTCATAATCTTTACCAGAACCACAAGGACATTTACTCATAACTATCACCCAGCTTATTACAAAAAAGAATTGGAATTATATACCCATAATCTCGCTTCTTCATAGATGATAGGTATAAAATAATGCTCTTTTAGCTAGCAAGGAAATATTGTGGAAAATCAGACCTGGCACTCATACCCTATCGCCACCGTTCTTGAAAAACTAAAAACCTCTTCAGGCGGCTTATCACAGAAAGAAGTGCAGCATCGCAAAGAAGTCTATGGCTTAAACAAACTCAAGCCACCAAAGCAGCGCAGCATTTTCATGCTGTTTATTCGCCAGTTCCACAATGTCCTAATCTACATCCTGCTCATAGCCGCAGTCATTACTGGCATACTCGGCCACTGGGTCGATACCAACGTTATCATTGCAGTTGTTGTTTTAAACTCCATCGTCGGCTGCATCCAAGAGGGTAAAGCCGAAAAAGCCCTCGAAGCTATTCGCAATATGCTCTCACCCATGGCAACTGTTATCCGCAATGGCAAACGCCACACCATCGCTGCTGAGGCCTTAGTGCCAGGCGACATGGTGCTGTTACAACCAGGTGATAAGGTTCCAGCCGATCTACGCATATTCTCAGTCAAAAGCTTACAAATTCAAGAATCAATCATTACCGGTGAATCGAATCCAGTTGATAAAACTATCTCCAGCGTTGCCGCCAGCGCCACACTCGGAGATCGCACTTCGATGGCCTACAGCAGCACGCTTATAACCTACGGTATCGGCCAGGGCATTGTCGTCACGACAGGCGAAGAAACTGAAATTGGCCGCATCAGCAAGATGTTAAGCGGCACCAAGACCATAAGCACT
>JAGLTR010000065.1 GCA_023135155.1 Gammaproteobacteria bacterium | reverse complement strand
GTGGGGGTGAATTACCGCTTACAAAATTTCATTTTTCGCCCAAATCTACAGCACTACTGACCGTTCTGCTAACTTAGAAGTTCACGGCGCTGAATAATTACTAAATAAGTTAATAAAGTTGCTAGAGGTAGCTTTAGCAATAATTTCGTATTTTTCATTGCGCAAACTCGCGATCAACTTAGCAACCTCACCAACATATGCTGGCTGATTTGGTTTGCCTCTATATGGAACAGGAGCCAAATACGGAGCATCAGTCTCAATCAGCAAACGATCTAAAGGAATCTTCTTAACTATTTGACGCAAGCTATCGGCATTCTTAAAAGTAATGATACCTGAAAATGAGATATAAAAGTTTAAGTCTAAAGCAGCCTTGGCCATCTCCCAATCTTCGGTAAAACAGTGCATAACACCGCCAACAGTTTCCGCAGATTCGCCACGCAAAATATCGAGAGTATCTTTTTTCGCCGCTCTTGTATGAATAATAAGCGGCTTACCAAGTTGTTTTGCAGCAAGTATATGTGTAAGAAATCTGGCTCGCTGTGTCTTTTGATCGACATAATCATAATGGTAGTCTAATCCAGCCTCACCAATACCTACCACATGGCAGTCTTGCCCAAGCCGAATAAGCTCTTCCATAGTTGGTTCCGTTGTAACTTGCTCACTTGGTTGCACACCAACTGATGCCAGCACACAGTCATATTTTTTTGCAATATCTAGGATCTCAGAAAACTCATCGAGATGCACACAAACAGATAGGATATGCGCAACGTCAGCAGCGTTTGCTGCAGCAATTATTTCATCTAAATTCTTGCAATCATAGTCGCTTGGCTTTAGATGATTTAAATGACAATGTGAATCAATTAACATGATGTGCTCATTTGTTGAAATATCCGCCCTAAATCTTCAAGCAAGAGTTGAGGGTTTAAATTATTATTAAGCTTTTTCTTTGCCTGCTGCAATGAATCACTAAAACTAATTAACTGCGCCTTGCAACACGTTTTCGCGAGCTGGACCAACTGTTGGCGCTGCTCAGCAAACAACAACATATCATCTTGAACATCTTGTTGAACCTTTAGTATATCTAAGCAATAAAGATACCAATAATCTAATAGTTGCAAAATGTCATGACTATGCCATTTATCGGCAAAATCAAGAACAGTCGATTTAGATAAAACAAGTGCAGATAAATCGGTAAATAGTGTTGCATAAGTTTGTTTGTCGTCTTGCAGCAAACACTTAACAAGCCATTTATCAGCAGCTAGTTTATTTTCAGGAAGAAATTGCAAAAGTTGGCATCGACTACGAATCGTCGCTGGTAGCAACGCGAGTTTCGAGGTAATAAGAATAATTACAACCTTGCCTGAAGGTTCTTCCAATGTTTTTAGCAAGGAATTATAAGCTGCGACATTCATCGCGTCAGCAGGATTAATTAAAACAACTTGGCAGCCATTAAGTTGAGCTGTTTGGCATAACCTACTACTCAAAGACCTAATCTGGTCAACTTTAATCGTTACGCTCTTCTCTTTTGGCTGTAAAACAAATAAGTCTGGGTGTGTTTGCGTCTGTAATAACTTACAAGAACGACACTGACCACAAGCATTTTCATCGACAGGTTGTTCACATAACAGATATGCACCAAACTCATGAGCAAACTGCTCTTTCCCAATTTTATTTGCACCGACAAAAAGCATAGCATGCGGTAACGTGTTATTCTGCACTCGTGCGATTAAAGCTTGCCATAATTGATTATGCGCATTGTTCATTGTCATTTGATAGTATCGAGTATTTCTTTTATTGCAGCTTCTACTTCTACAATCGATTGTTCAGCATTCACAACAGCGTAACGCTTAGGAAATTGTTGTGCCCTATCTAAATAACATTGACGTACACGTTGAAAAAACTCAGCATCTTCGACCTCAAAACGATCAGGATCACTACATTTTTTCGCTCTTTCCAACCCAACCTGGGGATCTAGATCCATGATAATAGTTAAATCTGGTCGCAGATCACCTTGCACCCAATTCTCTAATGTTTCTATTCGCTCGGCCAACATCTTCCTTCCTGCTCCCTGATAGGCATAGCTTGCATCAGTAAAGCGATCACAAATAACCCATTGACCTTTGGCAAGCGCTGGCTTTATCACTACATCAAGATGCTGAGCCCGACCAGCAAAAGCTAATAACACCTCTGTAGAACTAGCCATTTTCTCCTTATGATGCGCTAATAAAATACCTCTAATCTCTTCAGCAATCTTGGTTCCACCTGGCTCGCGAGTTGTGATGTAACGAATATCTCGCAGATGCAGATACTCTCCAATAAACTTAATTGCTGAACTTTTACCAGCTCCTTCGACACCTTCTAGGGTAATAAAATATGGTTTATTTAACATGTTTTTTTATCCTTTTCTTGTACTTAATATTATTTAATAAATATTTATTTATAGCAGCATTATGGTCCGTAAGTGTGGCTGAAAAATCATGACTGCCATCGCCTTTTGCGACAAAGTAGAGATAAGAAGTTTTAGTTGGGTGCAAAGCCGAAAGAATTGCATTGGCGCTTGGCATACAAATTGGTGTAGGCGGCAACCCCTTATTTAAGTAAGTATTGTAGGCCGTATTGAGTTTCAGATCATCGTTCGTTAACTTTCCTTTAAACGCATCTCCTAATCCGTAAATTAAAGTAGGATCCATTTGCAAATACATATTATTCTTTAATCGCTTGGCAATTATACCTGCAATTACAGGTCTCTCAGATTTAATGCCCGCCTCTTTTTCAATGATTGAGGCAACGATGAGTGTTTTATATTTACAACTATATGGAAGAGATTTATCACGACCAGCCCAAGCACGACTTAGCTCATTTTGCATAAGATTATATGCTGCTATTAAAATATCTGTATCAGCAGTATAAGCACCGAATTTATAGGTATTAGGAAGAAATCTTCCCTCAGGAATCTCTCCTGGATAACCTAATTTCTGCATAATCTGATCATTATTTGCACCTTTTAGACTATGTGATAAGTACTTATTCCGCTCTAATTGCACAATAACCTGCTTAAAGATCCATCCTGGAACAATCGTAAAGGCATGTAAAACAACCTTACCAGTAACAATTTTTTGCAGTAGTTGTGCTGGAGTTATTCCAGGTGTTAACTGATATTGTCCAGCCTGCAAGTTACGAGTGTTACCTGTTATGTGTGCTAATAAAATAAAAAACAGTGGTTTTGCGAGCAGGCCCTTCTTGTGTAAGTCTTGGGCTAAAGCTTTAACAGGAGTATGTTTACTATAAACGTATTGAATAGGTTGCTGGTTGGCATTAATCATTGGCGCGTGCAAAAAAGATAGCCACTGCCAAATAAATATTAGAAATACGAAAAAACAAATTATTACGACGCTAAAAAGATACTTAAGCCATTTACTCATTCTATGGTTCTAAATTCGTTTGAAAATCAAACTGCCATTCATGCCACCAAAACCAAACGAGTTAGAAAGAACCGTATCAATTTTCATCTCTCTTGCCGTGTGTGGTACAAAATCTAAATCACAACCCTCATCAGGGTTATCTAAATTGATTGTGGGTGGTGCAATTTGATTGTTAATCGCAAGAATAGAAAATACTGCCTCAGCTGCACCTGCAGCTCCTAGCATATGACCAGTCATTGATTTTGTTGAACTAACAGCAAGCTTATATGCATGATCACCAAATGTACGTTTTATTGCTAATGCTTCTACAGGATCACCAACAATAGTTGAAGTGCCATGCGCGTTGATGTAATCGATATCCTCAGGGTTAAGACTGGCATCATTTATAGCTGCTTGCATCGAGCGCATCGGTCCTGAGCCTGCAACATCGAGGCCTGTAACATGGTATGCGTCTGAACTCATACCAAAACCAGTCAACTCAGCATAAATTTTAGCGCCACGTTTTTTTGCGTGCTCATACTCTTCTAAAATCAAAGCTCCAGCGCCATCAGCCAAAACAAAACCGTCACGATCTTTATCCCATGGACGACTTGCTTTTGTTGGTTCATCATTACGACGTGATAATGCACGAGCCGCAGCAAAACCACCCAGTCCTAACGGCGTGTTTGCCATTTCAGTACCACCTGCGACCATGACATCAGCATCGCCATAGCCAATGATACGTGCAGCATCACCAATGCTATGTGCACTACTTGTACAAGCAGAAACGATAGCATAACTTGGTCCTTGTAAGCCGAACTTTATGGAAATCATACCTGAGGCCATATTGATAATTGCCATAGGTATAAAGCTTGGGGAAATTCGACGTGGTCCACCATTTAGATATGCGAGGTAATTTTTCTCAATAAGAGGAAGACCGCCAATACCTGAACCCATTATAACACCAAACCGCGGTGCATTTTCTTCGGTTATTTCTAGGCCAGCATCATCAATCGCTTGTTTAGCAGCACCAACAGCATACTGAATAAAACCACTGATTTTGCGTATCTCTTTAGGCTCAAAATATTTCTCAGCCTGAAAGCTATCTACAGGAGCTCCAATTTTTACGCCAAATTTACTGAACTTTTCGTCAGTGATTTTACGCACACCACTTTTACCAGCAAGCAACGCCTGCCAAGTTTCTTGTGGAGAATTACCAAGTGGACTTAAAAGACCTAGACCAGTAACAACGACACGTCGATTTTTCAAACCGCTCATCCTCTTCAATAATGAAAATTAATTAATCTTTAGCTTTTTTTTCAATGTAATCAATAGCTTCTTGTACGGTAGCAATTTTTTCAGCATCTTCATCAGGGATTTCAGCGCCAAATTCTTCTTCTAAAGCCATTACCAATTCAACAGTATCTAATGAATCCGCACCTAAATCATCAACAAATGATGCGCTATTTACGATCTTCTCTTTATCTACACCTAACTGTTCTGCAACAATCGTCTGTACTCTTTCTTCTATAGTAGCCATGATCTCTCCTTCTTTGCGTTAATAATCAATAAAGGGAATAGTCTATGCAAAAGGCCGCAACTTGCAAGCATTTTATGGCATAAACATCCCACCATTCACGTGAATTGTTTGCCCAGTAATATATGCCGCTTTACCTGAAGCTAAAAAAATCACAGAATCTGCGATATCATTTGGTGAACCTATTTTACGCATAGGTACATGATCAAGAATCATCTGACGCTGATCATCCGTTAACTGCTGCGTCATTTGCGTATCAATAAAGCCAGGAGCTACCGTATTTACAGTAATGTTACGCACGGCAATCTCCTGCGCTAATGATTTACTAAAAGCAATTAACCCTGCTTTTGCAGCGGAATAATTTGCTTGCCCTGCGTTACCTGTAACACCTACAACAGAAGTAATTCCTATGATTCTTCCCCAGCGAGCTTTTACCATGTCGCGCAGACACGCTTGTGTTACATTAAAAATTGAATTTAAATTGGTATTTATGACAGCATTCCACTCGTCATCCTTCATTCTAAGCATTAAATTATCACGAGTAATACCAGCATTATTAACTAAAATAGCAGGTGCAGAGTATTTTTCCTTTATTTCGCTCAAAGCTGATTGAATCGAATCTTTTTGGGTAACATTCATGATGATGCCCATGCCAGGGAGCTTTTGCTCCATTAAATAACCGTTAATTTGATCTGCCATTTCCTGGTTTATATCAGCGCCAACTACAATTGCTCCAGCTTGAGCAAGAGCGATTGCAACAGCTTTGCCGATTCCGCGACCAGCTCCGGTAACTAACGCAACTTTATCTTTTAACTCCATAGCTCCTTCCTCCTAATCACTTAATTTAACGCTAAAATTTATCGTTGGAACTTCCTTCGTAATACGTTTATTTAATCCAGCTAAAATCCTGCCAGGACCGCATTCAATCATTTCATCAATATGTATACTTGCAAAAAATTCTATGGTTTCAACCCAGCGCACTGGTGAATATAACTGCTGCACTAGCATTTCACGAATAGACGACGGATCTTTGTGTGGCATTACATCAACATTGTGAATCACTGGTATCTTTGGGGTTACTATCTTTATATCGACAAGCATATCTGCCAGTTGCTTTGTCACTACTTGCATTAAATTACAATGCGCAGGAACACTAACAGGTAGAATCATTACTTTAAGCGCACCTGCCTGCTTTGCTAGAACCGCGGCACGTTCAACAGCTGCGCGTTCACCGGCAATGACTGTTTGGCCAATTGAGTTATAGTTTGCTGGGGCAACAATTGCATTTTCCGAAGCCTCGTTGCAAACTGCATTAACACTTTTATTGTCTAAACCGATTATGGCTGCCATAGCGCCATCACCAGCTGGCACTGCTGATTGCATCAAACTCCCGCGTTTGGCAACAAGCCCAATTGCGTCAGCAAAATCAATTGCTCCAGCACAAACTAATGCGGAATACTCACCTAAACTGTGGCCAGCTAGATAACTTGGTTGCTCGCATTTTGAACTACAACAAACTCGCCATGCTGCCACATCAGCTGCCAACATAGCGGGCTGAGTATTTTCAGTAAGGTTGAGTTTTTCTTCTGGACCAGCTTGTGTTAATTGCCATAAATCATAGCCTAAGATTGCAGACGCCTGGGAGAAGGTGTCAATAATAATTGGGGATTGAACGGATAACTCACTAAACATGCCAAGTTTTTGCGAACCTTGACCAGGAAAAACATATGCAATTTGTTTGCCAATACTCAAGTTATGAACCCTCAGAAATCTACTAATGCTGAGCCCCAGGTAAATCCGGCGCCAAATGCCTCCATCAAGACCGTATCACCTGCCTTAATTTTGCCTTCGCGCACACCTGTGTCTAATGCTAAAGGTACAGAAGCTGCAGAAGTATTACCTTGCTTTTCAATTGTAAGAATTACACGTTCCATCGGCAGATGTATTCTCTTGGCTGTTGCTTTTATGATACGTAAGTTGGCCTGGTGTGGTACCAGCCAATCAATATCATCAACAACCAGGTTATTTGCCTGCAATGCTTCTGTGACGACAGCACCCAATTTAGTAACAGCTACTTTAAATACGTCATTACCCTTCATTCTAATATGTGGAGGATCATCACCATAACGCCCACTTGGAGCGTAAAGTAGCTCGCTATAGGTTCCATCAGCATGTATATGAGTAGATCGAATCCCTGGCTTGCTGTCTGCTGTTAACACAACAGCTCCAGCTCCATCAGAAAATAGGACGCACGTTGCTCGATCATCCCAATCTACAACTTTTGATAAACCTTCAGCGGCAACCAGTAAAACATTTTTGGCCGACCCATTCTTAATAAATTGATTTGCGACATCCAATTGGTAGATAAAGCCTGTACATGCAGCATTAATATCAAATGCTGGACAATCGCCAATCCCCAATCGCTGTTGAATAAGACAGGCTAAACTCGGAAAAATCAACTCTGACGTAGCCGAAGCTACGATGACTAAATCAATATCAACGGCTTTTGTGCCAGATGCTTCAAGTGCTCTTTTTGCTGCAATTTCGGCAAGATCAGAAACTTTTTGATCCTCCGCGATGATACGACGCTCACGAATACCCGTACGATCTAAAATCCATTGATCTGTGGTATCAACCATCTGCTCCAAATCAGCATTTGTCAGAATTCGCTCTGGCATATAGCTGCCAGTTCCGATAATACGTGCAAAGGTCATTAAAATTCAGCCTCCTCTAATACCGCGCCAACTTCATCATTAATTCTTTTAGGAATATTTTGCTCCACCTCTTTGATCGCTTCTTCAATTGCAATCGCATAGGATTCTTGATCAGCGCTACCATGACTTTTGACAACAATACCTTGCAGGCCTAACAGACTCGCGCCATTATGTTGTCCTGGATCAAGCGCCCCCTTCAACCGCTTTAAAATGGGGCGCGAAATAATTGCAGCGAAACGTGAATACCAACTTTCTAAAAATGCTTTCCGTGCATAATAGCCAATCATTTTCACCATACCCTCGACAGATTTCAGAGCTATATTCCCAATAAATCCATCACAAACCACCACGTCAACAACACCTTTGAAAATATCATCGCCTTCTACATAACCAAAATAATTGATATGTTCGCACTCAGAAAGAAGTTGAGCGGCATGTTTAACTAAATCATTACCCTTCATCTCCTCTTCACCAATATTTAACAAACCAACTTTAGGAGATTTTATATTAGTCACAGAAGAGGTTAATACAGAACCCATAACCGCAAACTGATATAGATTATCCGCGCAAGAATCCACATTAGCTCCAAGATCGAGTACACGAACGCCCTTCCCCTCATTCATGGTTGGCAAAGTAGTAACGATAGCTGGTCGATCAACGCCAGGCAAAGTTTTTAGTACAAATCGGGCAATAGCCATTAATGCACCGGTATTACCAGCACTAACACATGCCTGGGCCGTGCCATTTTTAACAAGATTAATTGCTACTCGCATTGATGAATCTTTTTTATAACGCAACGCTTTTGACGGACGTTCGTCCATAGCCACTTGCTCAGAGGCATGGTGGACACGCAAACGCCTAATACTACGGCGCGTTAAGAAACGTTTATGAGTACGAACTTCGGTCTTGACGATCTCTTCGTCACCAACTAAGAGCAACGTTAAATTCTTATGTTTTTTGAGAGTTCTCAGTGCGGCAGGAACTGTAACAGCAACTCCATAATCGCCGCCCATGGCGTCTATAGCAATCGTTACATTATCCATAATGATATCTACTCTTCTTCTGCCTCTTTTTCTTCTTTAGGTACTATCACTTGTCTACCACGGTAATAACCATCTTTGGTAAGGTGGTGACGGAGATGTGTTTCGCCAGTTGTTTGATCAACAGATAACTCGCCGCCTGTAATCGCATCATGCGCGCGACGCATACCGCGTTTCGATCGTGTTTTCTTGCTCTTTTGTACAGCCATATCTAACCTCGTCTTTAAGCTCAAAGCCAATCATAGTATATTCAGGACAGCTCCCTGTCAAAGCTTCTTTTGTCACGAAATATATGCCTTTTCTACAATAGATTGCTAACTAATACAACAAAGCCCTCAATAAAGACTTAGCCATCAACAACCTATAGCAATAACCTAATTATTTAGCCAACAGAACACGTGAAAGATCACGGACATCATCAATGCACGCCCATGGCTGATATGCCTCTAATATCTCTCGCTCTTGCACGCCATAACTAACCGCTATGCGCTTCATATTTGCGTTCTTAGCCATAAGCATATCGTGCTCACTATCACCAATCATGACCGCTTCATCCGGCGCAATATCAAGTTCCTGACAAATCTCATATAACATTTCTGGCTCAGGTTTTGGACAACCGTCATCACCACAACGGATAGCAGAAAATAAATCTTGCATTTCAAAACTGTGTAATACGTTAATCAATGATTTTCGATATTTACTCGTTGCAATAGCTAATATTTTACCCTGATCTTTTAACTCCTGTAAAACCTCAATAGTACCGGGAAACAGCTGAATCAGCTGTGCTCGCGCCGAATAGTTTTTCTCAAAACAACGTAAAAACTGCTGTCTATCAAGATCTGGGAATAAAAGTTTTCTCTGAGTTGATAAATTGAGACCGATACTATTTTTTACATCAATTCTTTTTGGTTCTGGAACCTGCAAATCACGTGCGGTCGCGAGAAAAACATCTATAATCGAAGAACCTGAGTTCCATAAGGTACCATCCCAATCAAAAATAATCAGTTTATATTGCCTCATTTACTCTAACCTCTCTATTAATGCTTGTAGCTCACCACCCAATGCAATCTCGATGCTAATCTGCTTTTTTTGCTCAGGTAGCGTAAAGGCAACTTTGTGGGCATGTAAAAATAAGCGTTTTAATCCTATATTACGCATCTCTTTGTTAAAGGCTTTATCACCATATTTCTCATCACCTGCTATTGGTCTTCCCAAGTAACCAGCATGCACTCTTATTTGATGCGTTCTCCCTGTATAGATTATAGCCTCCATTAACGAAGCTTGGTGAAATTTTTTCACAGGCTTAAAGACTGTTTTTGCCCGCTTGCCCTGGTCATCATTAACAACCACAACACGTTCACCTGACTGCTGTACATTTTTTTCAAGAGAGAGCTCTACAGTACGCGCGCCGCCCTGCCACTGACCTCGCACAAGCGTCAAATAACTTTTATGAATCTTGTGCTCACGCAGTAAAGCATGAAGGTGAACCAAAACTGAGCGTTTTTTAGCTAACAATAAACATCCAGATGTGTCCTTATCCAATCGGTGCACAAGCTCAAGGAACTTTAGCTCTGGGCGTAATTTCCGCATGATCTCGATTACCCCAAATTTTACACCACTGCCGCCATGAACCGGCATCCCCGAAGGCTTATTGATAACCAACAGACCGCTATCCTCATACACGGTGACATCAGCAAATAGCTTCAGTAAACTCGCGCTTGGACGGTGCTCTACAGTAGCATTCTGCGTCACAGGTGGTATTCTTACCTTATCGTCTAGCTGCAATCTATAGCTTGGCTGGATGCGTCCACTGTTAACCCTAACCTCACCCTTACGCAACATTTTATAAACTCGCGTCTTAGGAACTCCTTTGAGAATTCTGAGGAGGAAATTATCTATTCGTTGCCCAACCTGCTCGTTATCAACAACAACAAATCGGACCGTGTGTGTGCTTAAGGTTGTAGTCATATCTTATTGTTTACAAATGATTATCTTAGTGTGCTATTAGTTATTGATGGCCTTGCGAATTACTGTTATGATGGCTACCGCTTGTGATGTAGCGATAGTAACAAACCATAAAACTATTTAACACTGCTAATTGCACGCACAATAATTGAGCATCCGAATATTTGTCAATAAACAGTTACAGCAATGCATAAATGACAAAGAATGCTTAAACGGGAACAGTCAATATTTGACTGGAAAAGTTAACTTGTGGCGAACCTGTAAGTTCATAGTTTCTTCAGTAGAAACACTTGAATATTACCTTGCGGTTGAGCGCCAACAAAAAATAAGGTTTTTACAATGACTGAGATGTTAATTAACGCGACTCAGCGTGAAGAGTTGCGTGTTGCTATTATTAAGGATGGACGCCTAGAAGATTTAGATATCGAGCGTTCGGAAAATAACCAGAAAAAAGCCAATATCTATAAAGGTAAAATTAGCCGTTTAGAGCCAAGTCTTGGCGCGGCATTTGTCAACTATGGCGCTGATCGTCATGGCTTTTTACCACTAAAAGAAATTGCCAAATCATATTTCAAGACTGACGACACTGAAACACCACTTTCACAGCAAGATGTAAAAGATCTCTTAAGCGAAGGCCAAGAGATTATGATTCAGGTTGAGAAAGACGAACGTGGTAATAAAGGCGCAGCCTTAACCACTTTTGTCAGTCTTGCCGGTTCATTTCTTGTCCTGATGCCAAACAATCCTCGTGCTGGCGGAATTTCACGTCGCATTGAAGGCAGAGAGCGTGATGAGTTACGTGATGTTTTAAGCAAATTAACTATCCCCGAAGATATGGGTGTTATTATCCGCACAGCTGGCTTAGGCAAATCACAAGAAGAACTACAATGGGATTTAGACACTCTCTTACAACACTGGGACAATATCACTAAAGCATACAGCGATCGCCCTTCTCCATTTTTAATTCATCAAGAAAGTGATGTTGTTATTCGCTCGCTCCGTGACCACATGCGACCAGATATCAGCGCAATTGTTGCTGATACACAGCCCGTATATGAAAAAGTTCTAAACTACATCCAGCAGGTTCGTCCTGATTATGCAGAACGAGTGAAACTTTTTGAAAGCAAAACACCGTTATTTAGTCATTATCGCATAGAAAAACAAATTGAAACCGCATACCAACGCATTGTAACTCTACCTTCTGGCGGCTCAATAGTAATCGATCCAACTGAAGCACTTATTAGTATTGATGTTAATTCTTCAAAAGCAACGGGCGGTAAAGATATTGAAGAGACTGCATTTAACACTAACGTAGAAGCAGCAAATGAAATCGCACGACAATTACGTCTACGTGATATTGGCGGTTTAATAGTAATTGATTTCATAGATATGGGCTCGATTAATAATCAGCGTGAAGTAGGCAATAGTTTGCGCAATGCCCTGCGGTCAGATAGAGCTCGCGTTCGCATTGGAAATATTACGCGTTTTGGCCTAATGGAAATGTCACGACAACGTTTACGACCACCGCTATTTGGTGAAGCTATTCAAGTCATGTGTCCTCAGTGCGATGGTCAAGGAAGTATTCGTAGCACCGGCAATCTTGCCTTATCAATATTGCGCCTTATTGAAGAAGCTGCTACCACCGATAAAACTGCGCAAGTTCAAGTGCATGTTCCAATAGAATTGGCAACGTTTCTTGTCAATGAAAAACGAGATGCCATAAGTGAAATTGAGCAACGACATAGTATCCGCATTTTAGTAATCCCAAATCAATACTTAAAAACTCCTAAATATAAAATAAAACGTTTGCGTTATAGTGATCTTCCAAGAGGAAGACGAGATATTGCAAGTTACAAAATGATAGAAGTCCCAGCACTAGAGGCTCCAGGTTTGAGTGGCGATATTAGACATGCAAAACCTGCTGAGGAACCAGCCGTTAAAACTATTGATCCACAACGCCCAGTACCAGCAAAAAAAATTAAGAAACCAGGGCTACTCAAAAGGATATTAAAAGCTTTTGGGAAGAAAGAGGTGCAAGCGGCACCACAGCGCACCAGATCTTCGTCCACTAGCTATAATAATAGGAATAGACAGGGGCAAAGAAGAAGACCATATTCTGGTAACAATCGCTCATACAACAACAATCGTTATCACGGGAACCGCAATAATAGTTCTAATAGTGAAAGTGGTGACAGAGCAACTAGTAACGATAGTGGCAACAGAACAAGAAGAGGTACTCGTGGCGGCAGAAGAGAGTCATAGAATACTTAGATAATTTACTATTGCACGCATAATTCTATTTTATGCGTGCCTTTTAAGAGAAGCTTAAACTGCTACTTGCCAATAATTATTTTACGAACTCTTTCCAGGTCTTCCGGAGTATTAACATCAGGAGGAATTTTTTCGTTAGCAATCCCAACATGAATTCGCCCACCATGCCACAATGTACGTAATTGTTCTAATTTTTCTATTTCTTCAAGCGGAGATAAATCCCATTCTGTATATTCCAATAAAAACCCAACTCGATAAGCATAAATTCCACGATGACGATAATGTTTAGTAACTAATTGCATACCATCAGCTAACGGAAAATGCTCTCGATCCCAAGCAATTGGGGCTCGACTAAAATAGAGCGCGTAGCCGCGATGATTCATCACAACTTTAACGGTATTTGGGTCCATTAATTCAGTAACATTATTTATTGGTTCACATAGGGTAGCGGACTTTACGTTATCATGCGCAGCTAAATTGGTGGCGACTTGATGAATTGGCTTTGGCGGAATTAAAGGCTCATCGCCTTGAAGATTAACAACAATATCATCATCGTCATAGCCTAATGAGACCACAGCCTCTGCAATTCGGTCAGTTCCAGAAGCATGGTCAGGAGAAGTCATACAGACCGTGGCACCGAAACTCTCAGCAACCTTTACAATACGTTTATCATCAGTTGCAACAGCAACGCTCATGGCACCACTTTGAATAGCACGCTCATAAACATGCTGCAACATAGGTTTACCACCAATATCAACCAAAGGCTTGCCGGGTAAACGTGTAGAGGCATATCGCACAGGTATTACAACACGAAATTCTTCCACTTTATTTCTCCCCAATTTCTCGTGCTTGCTCTTCGAGCAACACAGGTACTTTTCCATTTATAGGAAAAGCGAGTTTATCAAATTTGCATACCAACTCATCCGACGATTTTTTGTATTGCAATTTGCCCTTACAAATCGGACAAGCCAGAATCTCAAGCAGTTCTTTATCCATACTCAGATTGTGATTTAAATTATTTGGTTTGTCTAGTAGGAGAAGCATTGAATTGAGCAGAACAAATACCGAAGCTTGGTCGGGACGGCCGGATTTGAACCGACGACCTCTTGCGCCCCATGCAAGTGCGCTACCAGGCTGCGCTACGCCCCGATTCAATATAAAAACTATGCTTGGTTTTCAGTTTCTAGCTCAGCAAGCAATTGCTCAAGATTGTTGACGATATTTTTCAAGAATTCTTTCGTACTATGCACTACAGTTTCTGTGGTGTTTTCATCTTTAGATAATTGCGATCTTGCGCCCTCAATAGTAAAACCTTGATCATATAAAAGATTGCGGATTTTACGGACAATTAATACATCTTTGCGCTGGTAATAACGACGATTTCCTCTACGCTTAACAGGCTTCAAAACAGGGAACTCCTGCTCCCAATAGCGCAAAACATGTGGTTTTAAATCACACAATTTAGCTACCTCACCAATGGTAAAATAGAGCTTTTCGGGGATTGGTGGCAACTCAGTTTGTTGCTGCTTAAGAGGCGGTGTCGGATTCATCGTTGATCTCTGTTCCTGCATATTGTTCAACCTTTGCTCTTAGTTTTTGTCCAGCATGAAAAGTTACTACACGCCGCGGTGAAACTGGTATTTCTTCTCCAGTTTTAGGATTTCTTCCTGGACGTTGCCCCTTATCACGCAAATTAAAATTACCAAAACCTGATAACTTAACCTGCTCACCACTTTCTAAAGCGAGACGAATATCTTCAAAAAAGTGCTCAATAACGTCTTTGGCCTCTCTCTTGTTTAATCCCAGGACATCGAATAGATGTTCAGCTAGACCAACTTTTGTTAATGTCATATTTAACCTCTTATAACAGCATTCAACTGATTTGATAACCCTTTTAATATAACTTGCACTGCATCTTCGATTTCTTCGTCGACTAATGTTCTAGCATAATGCTGAAACACTAACCCCAGCGCAACGCTTTTTTGGTTATCCGCAACTCCTTCGCCACGATAAACATCAAATATTTCAACATCACGCAATAAATCTAAGCCGTTAGCCTTAATATTTGATATAATGTCCTCTACCTTAACTTCCTCACCCACCAGAATTGCAACATCCCTTCTCGTTACAGGGTACTTAGAAAAAACCTTAAATTCAGGTATTAAGGCATTATAAACACAAGATAATTTTATTTCAAACAAATATATAGATTTATTAATTCCGAACTCTTTTGAAACCCCGGGATGCAAAGCACCTAAATATCCTACGGGGTTACCCAGATAGTTGATGCTTGCTGATTGGCCCGGATGCAGCGCTGGATGATCCGTAGCGCAAAACTGCAAACTACCTTTAGCGTGTGTAAGCTGCAATAAAGCTTCAACATCGCCTTTGATATCAAAAAAGTCGACTTGTCTACCCGATTCGCCCCATTGCTCCTTGGTTATATCTCCGTAAATTAATCCAGCCAAATTCTGCTCTTGCAATAAGTCATTGCTGTTTTGCATGAATACTGTGCCAACTTCAAAAAAGCGCATCCGCGTCTGCTGATGACGCTTGTTATGCAAAAAGGTCTTCAATAAGCCTGGCCACAAACTGCTACGCATGACAGACATATCACTTGATATAGGGTTGCTGACCTTAATAGGCTGAACAGTTTCTGCAAATAAATTACCCTGCAGCTGCCCATCAACGAAACTGTAAGTAACAACCTCACGATAATCTTTGTCTACAAGTAGCGACCGAATTCGACTTAATGAAACTTGCCTTTCAGAACATGGCTTTATCGTTAAATCAGCACGCATTTGTTTAGCGGGAATATTGTTGTAGCCATAGATACGCGCTAACTCTTCAATAATGTCAACTTCCTCTTGTAAATCAAAGCGAAAACTAGGTGTAGAAACATCCCAGCCATCACCTTTCCTTGCTACTTGCATGCCGAGTGCCTGCAAAATCTCTACTACTTTGGAATCACCTATTGTAACTCCCAATACACGCGAAATACGCTCCCTACGAAGATGAATAGACGGAGCGAAAGGCACATATTTGCTCGCTGAAACTTCATTAATTGGTCCAACCTTGCCTCCTGTGATACTACAAATCAATTGCGTCACACGCTCGATGGCTTGCAGTTGCAGTTTGGGATCTACGCCTCTCTCGAAACGATGCGAAGAATCAGTATAAACACCATATGCCCGAGAGGCTTTACTAACAATAATCGGATCAAAATATGCACTTTCAATAAATACTGCTTCAGTATTTGTGCTTACAGCTGAGTCAGCACCACCCATAACTCCAGCCAATGCTTGCGGCTTTTTATCATCAGCAATAACCATCATATCAGAAGTTAAATTAATTTTCTGACCATCAATCAGCGTCAACTGTTCCTGTTCTTTTGCCTTTCTTACACAAATAGATCCTTGCAGCTTACTCAAATCAAATGCATGTAATGGCTGCCCCAGCTCCAGCATCACATAGTTGGTAATATCAACCAAAGGTGAGATCGTATTAATGTCACTTCGAAGTAATCGCTCAACCATCCAGGCTGGGGTTACCACCGCATTATTAACTTCCCGAATAATTCGGCCAACATAATGTGGGCACTCTGCTTGCGTTGTAACATTAACAGGAAATTTATCTTTAATTTGTGGCTTAACCTTAGAGAGATCTGGCAATGATAGTTTAGAATGAGTAAGCGCAACAATTTCACGCGCTATACCAAGCAAACTCAGGCAATCTCCACGATTTGGCGTCAATTCGATAGTAATAACATTGTCATCAAGGTTTAAATATTCACGAATATCACAACCTATTGGCGCATCAATAGGCAAATCCATAATTCCATCAATATTCTTTGTAAGACCTAATTCTGTTTCAGAGCACAACATACCAAGAGATTCAACACCACGTATTTTTGAGCGCTTAATTTTGAGATCAGGTAAAACTGCTCCAACTATTGCGACAGCTACTTTCATGTCAACATAAACATTTTTAGCTCCACAAACAATAGCTAAAGCGTGCGGCTGGCCAATATCTACTTCGCATAGTTGCAAACGATCTGCATTCGGATGAGGATTGATCGAAAGCACCTGACCAACTACTACCCCTGAAAAATCGGCACCGACAGGCTCAATCGCATCAACCTCCAAGCCTACCATAGTCAACTGCTCAGAAATTTCAGCGCTAGTTAAGTTACAAGCAACAAATTCACGCAACCATTGTTCACTAAATCTCATAGTTTAAAACTGCTCCAAGAATCTAATATCATTTTCAAATAATAGCCGTAAGTCATTGATTTGGTATTTAAACATTGCAAATCTGTCTATCCCCATTCCAAAAGCAAAGCCGGTATATTTTTCACTATCAATATTTACAGCATCAAGAACCTTCGGATGTACCATGCCACATCCCAGAACTTCAATCCAACCCGTATTACCGCAAACCCGACAACCCTCGCCATCGCACAACACGCACCGCAAATCAACTTCAGCAGATGGCTCCGTAAAAGGAAAGTATGAAGGACGAAAACGTGTGGCTACTTTCTTCTCAAAAAACATCTCAAGAAAATCATTCAGAATTCCCTTTAAATTTGCAAAGGTAATATTCTCATCTACAACAAATCCCTCAAGTTGATGAAACATTGGGACATGTGTTGGATCATAATCACAACGATATACCTTGCCAGGAGCAATAGCCCTAATCGGTACACCAAATTCTTCCATCGCACGAATTTGCACCGGCGAAGTTTGCGTGCGCAATAAATAATCACCGTGCTCTAAATAAAACGTATCAGTTGCTGCGCGTGCTGGGTGGTGTTCTGGAATATTTAAAGCTGTAAAATTATGGAATTCATCTTCAATTTCAGGACCTTCAATCACGTCAAAACCAAGAGTGCGAAACAGCTCTTCCATCCTCGTTCGAACTTTTGTTATTGGATGCAAACTACCGATCTGACTGCGTCTTCCTGGCAACGTAATATCAATAACTTCAGTTGCTAATTTCGCATTTAATTCGGCGTTAACAAGATGTTCTTTTTTTTCCTGCAACAATTGAGCGATTAATGTTTTTGCTTCATTAACAATCTGCCCCATTTTTGGACGCTCATCAGCAGATAGAGAATTGAGATTTTTTAGTAGCGCAGTGAGCGCACCTTTTTTACCAAGATACTGAACACGGATATTATCTAATTCAGTCAAATCATTTATAGAATTAATTTGCTGCTTTGCTGTAACTACAAGATGGTTAATATTATCCATATTGAACCTTTGTGGCGACTCCCTGTAAAAGGAGACATTTAGTTAAAACAATTGCCCGCGCGAAAAAATAGCGCGGGCAATAATAAATAGTAATAAATGCGCAGTATTTTTTATAAAGCGCTTTTTGCTTTCTCAGCGATCGCTACAAAAGCTTTATTATCAAATACAGCAATATCAGCTAGAATTTTTCTGTCAACAATCACGGAGGCTTTTTTCAAACCATTTATAAATTGACTATAAGACAAACCACACTGACGTGCTGCCGCATTAATGCGAACAATCCATAATGCACGAAATTGACGTTTACGTTGCTTACGACCTTGATAAGCATATTGACCTGCTTTAATTACAGCTTGCTTAGCTACACGAAAAATACGACTACGCGCGCCATAATAACCTTTCGCTTTCTTTAATACTTTTTTATGCTTTGCGTGTGCAGTAACACCGCGTTTTACTCTTGCCATCTCTTAACTCCTCACACCTTAATCGTGCAACATTTTCTTTATAGCATTAACGTCATGCTTGCTAACTAATGAACCAGAACGAGCCTGGCATTTTCTTTTCGTAGCCTTTTTCGTCAAAATATGATTTCTATTAGTATCACGATGTTTATATTCACCACTACCAGTCTTACGAAAACGTTTCGCAGCAGCTCTATTCGTCTTTAGTTTCGGCATTATTCTCACCCCGTTTCTCTTTCTTTATAGGACCAACCATCATAACCATTTGGCGGCCTTCCAATTTTGGATACTGCTCCACAGTTCCAAACTCAACCAGATCTCCCTCAATTCTCTTGAGCATATCAGCTCCCTGTTGCTGATAAGCCATTTCACGACCTCGAAATCTGACTGTCATCTTAACCTTGTTACCTTCTTCTAAGAAGGCAATAGCCTTCTTAAGCTTAATTTTGTAATCACCAATATCCGTTACCGGTCTTAATTTAACTTCCTTAATATGAATCTGCTTAGACTTCTTCTGACGCTTACTTTGGTCAAAAAGATATTTACCATAATCCATAATCTTACATACTGGAGGCTCGGCCTGTGGCGCGATCTCTACTAGATCTAATTCGTGCTCTTCAGCCTGTTTCAACGCGTCTCTTGAGCTAACAATTCCTATCTGTTCACCAGCTGGTCCAACCAATCTCACCTGCGGTGCGCGAATATGATGATTTATACGCACCTTATTATTATCATTATTATTGTTACGAATAATCTTATTTTCCTCCAGTATTAGTAACTTGGCTGCTTACTCTCTTCCAGTAAAAAAGCAGCTAAGTCATCTACTGACATGCCGCCTAGATCTTTACCAGCCTGCGTACGCACAGCCACCTTACCTTGTTCAACCTCGCGATCGCCTACCACCAATAGATAAGAAACACGCTTAATTGTGTGTTCGCGGATTTTAAAGCCGATCTTCTCATTTCTCAAGTCATATTTCACTCTAAGTCCAAGATTATTCAATGATTCTGTGACTTTTTGGGCATAATCTGCCTGGGTATCAGTGATATTCATCACAACTGCCTGTACAGGAGCCACCCAAAGTGGCAAAACACCAGCATAATGCTCTAACAAAATAGCAATAAACCGCTCGATCGAGCCCAAAATGGCGCGATGAATCATAATTGGGATTTTTCTACTCCCATCTTCAGCAACATATTCAGCGCCCAATCTTCTCGGCATAGAGAAATCTACTTGAATAGTACCGCACTGCCAAACTCGCCCCAGACAGTCCCGCAAATGAAACTCATGTTTAGGTCCATAAAAAGCACCCTCACCAGGAGCCCATTCAAAATCAATATCACGATCAACAAGAGCTTTCTCTAAAGCCTCTTCTGCTCGATCCCAATCTTCATCAGAACCGATTCGCTTTTCTGGGCGTGTAGCGAGCCTGATCATAACATCCTCAAAACCAAAAGCTCGATATGTCGTATGCACAAGGTCAATAAGCTTACCAATTTCATCTTGTAGCTGTTCATCAGTGCAATAAACGTGCGCATCATCCTGTGTGAACTGTCTAATACGCATCAAACCCATCAAAGTTCCAGATGGCTCATAGCGGTGACAAAGACCAAACTCACCCATCTTTGTAGGCAGATCACGATAGCTTTTTATCCCCTGATTAAAAATCTGAATATTTCCTGGGCAATTCATGGGCTTCACCGCATAAACACGATTCTCAAGCTCCGTTGCAAACATGTTCTCAGCATACTTTTCCCAGTGCCCAGACTTCTCCCATAAAGAGACATCCATAAAAATTGGGGTATTCACTTCTTGATAATCATGGTGACGTAATGCCTCACGCATATACTGAATAACCTGCTGATAGATTATCCAGCCATTATTGTGCCAAAAAGCCATTCCTGGTGCTTCATCCTGAAAATGAAAGAGATCCATCTGCTTACCTAAAACACGATGATCACGTTTCTTTGCCTCTTCAATTCTTTGCAAATAGGCCTCTAGCTGTTTCTTATCAACCCATGCCGTACCATACACACGCTGCAGCATTTCATTTTTCGAGTCGCCGCGCCAATACGCACCAGCGAGTTTCGTCAACTTAAACGCTTTTAATTTACCCGTACTAGGAACATGAGGACCACGACAAGGATCAACGAAGTCATCTAGCTGATAAAGCTTGATCACCTCATCTTCAGGGATATCTTTAATTATCTCAACCTTGTATTTTTCACCCATTTCAGTAAACAACTTAATCGCTTCCGCTCTGGAAACTTCTCTATGCGTTATGGGCAGATCTTTTTTCGCGATTTCCAGCATACGCTTAGAGATCTTTTCAACATCCTCAGGAGTAAATGAGCGTGAAAAAGCGAAATCATAATAAAAACCATCTTCGATAGAGGGACCAATAGTAACCTGTAAATCAGGAAATATCTGCTTAGCAGCACAAGCCAAAAGATGCGCGGTCGAATGACGAATAAGTTCTAACACTAAGGGATCTTTATCAGTAATAATCTGTAGCGCAACATCTTCTTCAATCAAATAACTCAAATCAACCAGCTGCTCGCCAATTTTACCTGCCAACGCCGCACGCGCAAGTCCAGAACCAATACTGGCAGCTACATCGTATACGCTTAGTGCATCAGAAAACTCAAGAATTTTCCCATCTGGCAAAGTTATCTTTGGCATTTTGTACTCCCCTAAAAAAACAAAGGACTGAAAGACAAAAACACTCTCAATCCTCAAGTTACATTCGTGCTCAACATCTCAAAATGGTAGGCGCGAGTGGGATCGAACCACCGACCACCACCATGTCAAGGTGATGCTCTACCACTGAGCTACGCGCCTAAAATCTACAGCTGCCTAAGATAGCACGAGACCTAAGGCTCTCGCAAGAATTCAGCGTCAACCTGCAGGCCTAGTAGGAGCTTTAGAGGAATACAGGAACCACAAAACAACTATGACAAACATTGTCGCCAAAAGTGGTGCTGACCAATACTCATGACGATAGCCGCTTCCAAAAGTATAGTGACCGGCAAATGCTATACCTACGACCAATGCCGTCAGAAATAAACCTAGATATCTACGACCAACGTAAAATGACCAGGCAAGAAAGATACCCAAAGACGGTGCCATAATTACATAATCATTATGCTCTGTGCGCGGATTAAACAGCATTAAATAACATGCGGCAAACGTGTATAAAAATATCACAGCTAAACTCATATCGTATCGTTTATGAGCTCGCCATGCGCAACCAAGAGTCAATATCGCAAATATGATTCGAATTACGTTCTGCCACATATCTGGTATAGAAACATGCATTTGATTCATAATGCCAAAAAACTGCGCCCAAATTGGCGTATTCATACCTAAATTTGCAGCTGTATTTAACATAGCAGCACTAGCTAGATATTGACTAACCACATAGTGAAAATTTTGCGTCAGAAAAGGAATCAACACGAGAATAACCATTCCAACGATAAGGCGCCACCGAACGGGTTTGTATAGTGCAAAAATCAATAACAATAAAACTATCATCGTAGGTTTAAATGCAAACCCTAAAAGCAAATAAAAAGCCACAAGCCACCAACGCTCTTTGACAACACCGCAAACAGACAACAACATTAAAACCGATAAGATAATATTGAATTGGCCGTTACGTGCACTACTAAACGCCAAGGGTAAACTTACTATCGTAATTATCAAAAATGTTTTTTTGACTTTATTAGCATCAAATAAACGCGCAAAGCACAAAAGAGCATATGCAAACAGACCAAGGGATAAAATGCGCCAAATAACTTCTGAAGCTCCAAAAGAGTATTTGGCGATAAATGCAAACGGAATAAACAATATCGATGATTGCGGCAAATAGATAAATCCCACGCCTTTTGAATTATATAAATCACTTCCATACAGCCAGTGACTAGCAGCAATAAGATAGTTTGGTGTTACCGTGTGGTTATGGCCCTGAAGCCAAACAATAGTACTCACTAGAACAATATATATACTCCAAAGAAAAACAGCCAGATACAAGCATTTTTGCTCAGTTAAATATAAGTTCAACCTAGACATCTTAATCCCCAATGTAAAAGCATATGAAAGATCAAAGAGTAAAACAGTTTACCTACTAACGCAATAAGTTGCTAAAATACTAACCATGAATAACTATATAAAACCCTCTTGGCCAGCACCAAACAACATCCATGCGTATACTACAACGCGTCGCAATGGTTGCAGTCAAGCCCCCTACCAAAGCTTTAACCTGGCTGATCATGTTGGTGATAATCCTATAGCCGTCCAAAAAAACCGCGAACAACTTAAAGCTGAACTACAACTCCCAAATGAGCCTAAATGGATACAACAGGTACATAGCAACATTGTGATCTCAAACGATCTACCTAATTCCACACCCGCGGATGCAGCATACACAAAGAATAGCGACGTTGTTTGTACAGTGTTGACCGCTGATTGCCTACCAATATTAGTTGCAAACAAACAAGGCACAAAAGTAGCAGCAATACATGCTGGTTGGCGCTCACTTGCTAATAATATTATTGAGAATACCGTCAATGCCATAGAAAATAATAACCTGCTAATCTGGCTCGGACCCGCTATTGGTCCCACTGCTTTCGAGGTCGGTAGAGATGTTTACCAAATATTTACAGATCATGACCCAGCTACAAAACAAGCATTCACAAAAATCGATAACAACAAATGGCTTGCAAATATTTATCTCCTAGCAACACAAAGACTAAACAAACTTGGCGTTTACGATATTTACGGCGGTGATTTTTGCACATATACTGACCAACACGATTTTTACTCATATCGACGTGAAGACCTAACCGGTCGGATGGCTAGTTTGATATGGATAGCTAACTCTAACTAAAATGGTTCTCTGGAGAACAAAATGAAAAAAATTGCACGCATTACTATTCTAATACTTGTTGCTGTAACTCTGAATGCCGTTGCGAAGCTTCCAGTAAACCCCTCCATGGCACCAATGCTGCATAATGTCATGCCAGCCGTTGTAAATGTTTCTGTTAGAGGTCGATTAAATATTAACCTACCCTTCCGTATTCCTGGCGCACCAACACAACCGGGCGGAAATGGCACAAAGTTAAGACCGAAGTTTGCAGGTCTAGGCTCAGGCATTATTTTTAACGCAGAAAAAGGCTATGTGTTAACTAATTATCATGTCGTTAAAAACGCTAAAATTATAGTTGTTACCCTATATGACGGTAGAAGATTACGAGGCAAGCTGCTTGGTAGTGATGCTAAATCAGACATTGCTGTATTAAAAATCACCGCCAAACATCTACACGCATTAAAATTAGGTGATTCTAGCAAATTAAATGTCGGTGATTATGTCGCCGCTATTGGCAGCCCATTTGGACTACGTCAAACCGTTACCTCCGGTGTAATTAGCGGTTTAGGACGCAGCCATCTTGGCATTGAAGGCTACGAAAACTTCATCCAAACAGATGCACCAATCAATCCAGGTAACTCTGGCGGCGCATTAGTTAATATGACAGGCAAGCTAATAGGTATGAATACCGCCATAATCACCCCCTCATCGATCGGTGGCAATATAGGTATTGGCTTGGCGATCCCTGTAAATATGTGTAAAAAAGTAATTAACCAAATAACTCATTTTGGCAAAGTTAGGCACAGTATATTAGGTGTAATAGTACAAAACATTTCCCCGGCCTTAGCCGATGCCATGCATCTTCCTAGCATTAATGGCGCTTTAGTATCAGATGTAAACCCAGAAACACCTGCTGCAAACGCTGGGCTACAAACTAAAGATGTGATCACTAAAATAGATGGCCACCAAATTCGTGACGCCTACGAAGTTAGCACTGATGTCGGCCTAACAAGACCAGGAAAAACTCTGATTTTAACCGTAAGACGTAATGGCAAGATAGTCAAATTAACAGCGAAAACTATTAGCCTAAAGGCTATGAAAACTGCTATGGAAAAAGCCAGGAGATATCTGCTTACGGGGTTGTCGCTGAGAAATTATAATCAACTAGAAAATAACCAACAAGTCCACGGTGTGCAAATCGCAGGCGTAGGAGACTTTAGTGTTGCATACAGTTGTGGACTAAGACCTGGTGATGTCATCCTGTCAGCAGCAAATCAACTCGTAGAGAATATTAACGATCTTAAGCAAATAGCTGCAATTAATCCTAATAGTATGCTGCTAAAAGTAAAGCGTGGTACAGCTGGTAACATTTTCCTAGTTTTAGAGCGCTAAATGATATCTCTAAATGGGGCTGTTGCAAACCGAATTTAGGCGAGTAGTAACACGATAAAAATTGGCGAAAAACGCGCAGTTTATATTAATAAATGAGCATTTTGAGGCGATTTTTATCGTGTTAATGCCGCATAAATTCGGTTTGCAACAGTCCCTAAATAGGATTAGGTATATCAATAAAAGATACTGATGCTTGATAGCGCTCAACAAGGTGCTTACCCAATGCTTGCACACCATATCGTTCACTAGCATAGTGTCCAGCCGCAAAAAGGTGCACCCCTGACTCACGCGCAATATATACACTCGCTTCAGAAATCTCACCGGTAATATAGGCGTCGATATTTTGATTTGCGACCTGTTCAATAAAATCAGGCGCTTTACCAACACACCAAGCAACTGTTGATATCTTGTGCTCACCGGCAGCAATACAAACAGGCTGCTGGCCCAAGCAATCATGAATGTGCTGAGCCAATTGCTCAGTTGAGTATTCCTGCGACAACTTACCACAATAAAATGGCGGTATTGCATCAGCAACCTCAATACCAAGCTTCTGCGCAAAAATTATATTATTTCCATAAACTGAATGAAAATCCAACGGCAAATGGTAGGCTATCAAATTAATATTATTAGTTAGCAAAGTTTGCAGACGTTGCCTCTTTACGCCGATTATACGAGGATCATCATTCTGCCAAAACAAACCATGATGCACTAATATAGCATTTGCATTAACATCTACAGCATGCTTAATTAGTTTCTGAGAAATTGAAACCCCTGTGACAATCTTATTAATTTCAGCCTGACCTGCAACTTGTAATCCATTAGGGCAATAGTCACTAAATTCTGAGACTTGCAACAAATCATCAAGATATGAAATTAATTCATGAGTCAGCATGCATTTACCCTACCTTGCGTTCAGACATTCTTTTAATATTAGCACCTAATTGTGCAAACTTTTCTTCGATGCATTCATAGCCACGATCAATATGGTAAATACGATCAACTACAGTTTTACCTTTTGCCATTAAACCAGCCAAAACTAAGCTTGCCGAAGCACGCAAATCCGTTGCCATTACAGGCGCGCCAGTCAACTGCGATTTACCTTTAGAAATCGCCGTATTACCTTCCATAGTGATATTCGCACCCATTCGCTGGAGTTCTTGCACATGCATAAAACGATTCTCAAAAATAGTTTCTGTAATAGAGCCAACACCATCAGCAACGCAATTTAACGCCAGCATTTGTGCTTGCATATCCGTCGGAAATGACGGATATGGCGCCGTACGCAGACTCACTGCTTTCGGCCTACGACCATGCATATCAAGCTTAATCCAATCCTCACCACAGGCGATATCAGCACCTGCTTCACGCAATTTTTCCAACACTGAATCCAAAACAAATGGCTGCACATCTTTGATCTTAATTTTACCGCGAGTTAAGGCAGCCGCAGTCAAATAAGTTCCAGCTTCAATGCGATCAGGAAGAACTTTATATTCCCCACCATGCAACTCATCAACCCCCTCAATCGTTAGAGTACCAGTGCCACCACCAGATATCTTCGCACCTAAAGTATTTAAAAAGTCTATTAAGTCGACAACCTCAGGTTCGAGCGCTGCATTTTTTATCACTGTAGTGCCCTGCGCTAATACAGCCGCCATAATAATATTTTCTGTGCCAGTAACTGTGACCGTTTCAAGCTCCATTTCAGCGCCTCGCAACCGCCCATCTACTGTTGCATTAATATAGCCATCGGCAACTTCAATCTTCGCACCTAGTGCCTCCATACCCTTTAAATGAATATCTACAGGTCGAGCACCAATCGCACAACCACCAGGCAAAGAAACTTTCGCCTTACCAAAACGAGCCAAAAGCGGCCCTAATACCAATATCGAAGCACGCATTGTTTTCACAAGATCGTATGGTGCTACATAATCAGTAAGATTGTTTGCATCAGCCACAATTGACATACCCTCACCGACCGTCAATTGCACGCCCATGCGACCCAAAAGTTCCAACGTAGTCGTAACATCTTTAAGATGCGGGACATTAGAAATTGTCACCTGTTTATCGGTAACCAGAGTCGCCATTAAGATAGGTAGCGCCGCATTTTTTGCGCCAGAAATTCTGATTTCACCTAATAGCGGCTGACCGCCTTGAATTATAAATTTATCCATCTCTCTCTCTCTTTTCTATTTTTTTATTGGTAATAACTCATCCAACCCACATAAATTAATAATAGCTAACAACTGCCCAGGGATATTAACGAAATAGATTTCTTTATTTACTTTATGAGCATATTTCACCCACGCAACTAAAAGAGCTAATCCCGAACTATCCTCAGTCTGAATATTTGTCAAATCAAATACAGACCGTTTATTTTTAGCTATTAAACGCACTCCTTCTCTACATAATTTTGTCGCCACAGCAAAATTCAAGGCACCATTCACCTGAATCATGTTGTCTTTATTTACTATTATTTCTGGCATAATATATTTATCTTTTATAGCGTGATTGCAATTTTCGCACCAACAACTTCAATCCACCACTATTCAATGTATCAGCAAACTGCGCACGATAACTTCTCACCATACTAACACCACCAACCGAAAAATCGTAAATCTTCCAGGTGCTACCTCGTTTCAACATGCGATAGTTAAGACTGACTGGTGGCCGACCTGGACGCCGGACCTGACTATAAATCCTAACTCTCGACATAGTGGGACTGTATGTTCGCATAGGTCGAAAACGAATAACCTCATCACTAAATGCCGACAGTGCCGTTGAATACATATCAATAACGTATGATGTAAACGCCGAAATAAACCGCTTCTGTAAACGTCTAGAAGCGTTTGACCAATATGGTCTACCAACTACAGATCTAGCAATAGTAGTAACATCCATTTTCGGCAAAACAATTTTTCTTACAATGCGATGTATAACCTTGCGACTACGCAACCTGCTTTTGTTACGTTGTAGTGCAGATAACATCCGTGAAGATGTAGTTTTCATTATCTTTAACGGTGGCGGTTCTGCGGCAAACGCAACCCCAACAAACAAACACAAACTAATGATTAAAATGTTACGTAATTTCATACATCTCTCCAAAACAATTATTTTTTCTTATCTTTAGGTTTAAAGATTGCTTGGCCTAATAGATTTTCTAGAATTACCGCTGAATTTGTTTCATCAATAACACCCCCCGACTTAAGCATCTCATCTTCAAATCCTGGATTAATAGAAATGTAATTAGACCCCAATAAACTAGCTGACAAAATACTCGCGGAACTATCTGTAGGAATATTATTATCATTCTTATCAATAGCCATAGCTACAACAGCCTTATAGCTTTTCTTATCTAAAGTTATTCCCGTAACCTCACCTATGCGCACACCAGCTACCTTCACAGGCGCACGCACTTTCAAATCACCAATATTGCTAAATTGTGCCGAAATCTTGTAGGTATTATGTGCAGAATATGCGCTAAGACCACTAACTCTCAAAGACAACAAAAAAAGCGCCGCCACACCTAAAATAATAAACACACCAACTAAAAACTCAATTAGCCTTCTACTGACCATTACCATCCTCCTAACATAAATGCGGTTAACATAAAGTCCAAACCTAAAACTGCTAATGAAGCATAAACCACCGTTTTAGTTGTAGCTCGACCAATACCTTCAGCAGTAGGTTTTGTATAAAATCCCTGATAAACAGCAATCCAAGTCACCACAAAACCAAAAACAATACTTTTTATAACGCCGTTTAAAATATCAATGCGGAAGTTAACAGAAGCCTGCATGTTCGACCAAAATTGTCCGGGATCAATACCCAACCAATCAACGCCGACCAAATAACTTCCATACACTGCGATAATCATAAAAATTACAGTTAAAATAGGCAGCGAAATAAAACCAGCCCAAAAGCGCGGGTAGATGACGCGCCACAACGGATCAACAGCCATCATCTCCATACTAGAAATCTGTTCAGTAGTCTGCATCAGACCTATCTCAGCAGTTAAAGCTGATCCGGCCCTGCCCGCAAACAAAAGAGCAGTCAGCACCGGACCTAATTCACGCGTAACACTCAAGGCAACCAACTGTCCCAGTTGCGGTGTTGCACCAAATTTCTCAAGAATATTATAACCCTGTAGCCCTAACACCATCCCAATAAACAAACTGGATATAACAACAATAACTAGTGACAAAACTCCAACCACATAAATCTGATCAATTAACAAAGGTAGGGTGCGAATAACGCGCGGCCAACGAAAAATAACGCGCAATAAAAATAGCCCCGAAATACCAATACGGCCAAATGTTTGAATACCCATTGCACCTAATTGTTGAATCCTATTTATCACAAGCCAAGATCCTCTTTATACTCATTCGCAGGATAATGAAACGGCATAACACCATCAGCTAAACCATGCACAAATTGCTTAACCCAAGGATTATTGTCATTCATGATTTTCTCAGACTCTCCCTCTCCAACAATCTTGCCATTAGCAATAATATATATGTAGTCTGCAATACCGGCTGTCTCAACAACGTCGTGTGAGACAATCACTGAAGTAATTCCTAAAATAGCATTTAATTTCTTTATCAATTGCAACAAACGCGCCATCGTAATCGGATCTTGTCCAGTAAATGGTTCATCATACATCATCAGCTCAGGATTCATTATTAACGAACGCGCCAAAGAAACGCGATGTGCCATCCCACCCGAAAGCTCAGCCGGCATAAGATCACGCGCACCTCGCAAGCCCACAGCCTCCAACTGCACCAAAACTAAATCTCGAATCATATCTTCCGGCAAATTAGTATGTTCACGCAAAGGAAAGGCAACATTCTCAAAGACATTAATATTGGTAAATAGCGCCCCACTTTGGAACAAAAACCCCATTTTTTGGCGCATCTTATAAAGTGCTTTATGACTCAAAGAGTGCATATCAATCTTATCAACAAAAATAGAGCCTGAATCTGGGGTGAGTTGTGCACCAATTAGTTTAAGTAAAGTGGTTTTACCACTACCACTTGGTCCCATAATAGCGGTTATCTTGCCACGCCGAATGGTTAAATCAACACCTGAAAAAATCTCCCGCTCACCCCGCGAAAAATACACATCATTTATGTCTACCATTACATCTGACTGAACCACGTAAAATCCTCTTCTCTTTATCCCGCATGCACTATGGAACTATTGCCACCTTCTATCAATCCCAAAAAACCCTGCTATAATACCCAATCATTCAGGAGATGCCCACAAAAATGAACGAACCACAGATAAACAAAACCAAAATTTGTGACCTCGGAAAACAGGTCCTTAAAATCGAAGCAGACGCTGTTAATAAGCTCATTGATCGTATAGACACCAACTTTGCAGACGCGTGCACACACCTATTGAACTGCAACGGCCGCATTATTGTAACCGGCATGGGAAAATCTGGGCACATTGCCAATAAAATTGCTGCCACTTTGGCCAGTACAGGCAGCCCAGCATTCTATATCCATCCTGCTGAAGCAAGTCATGGTGACTTCGGAATGATTACGAAAAAAGATATTCTGCTAATTATTTCAAACTCAGGCAACACTCCTGAAATCATAGCGCTCATGCCGCTAATCAAGCATCTTGAACTAACTACAATAGCTATAACTGGCAACCCCAAATCAAACATTGCGAAACAAGCAACGATCCATTTAGATACCAGCATCGAAAAAGAGGCATGTCCACTTGGACTAGCGCCAACAGCCAGCACCACCGCGGCCTTAGCTATGGGCGATGCTATTGCTATTGCCCTTCTTGAAACACGCGGTTTTAACAAAAATGATTTCGCACTCTCACATCCAGGTGGCTCTCTTGGAAAACGGCTGCTACTCAAAATTGACGAGCTAATGCGCACAGATGATGCGATTCCTAAAATATCAATTGATGCCGACCTCAGTTCATGCCTCATCGAGATGTCGTCGAAAAGACTTGGCATGACCACCATTGTTGATAGTGATGACAAACTAATCGGCATATACACCGATGGCGACCTCAGAAGATCTCTAGACAAAAACATAGATATTCACAAAACCAAGATTGCTGATGTTATGTCCACCAACTCTAAAACAATTTCTATTGGCACACTGGCCTATGAAGCCCTACAAATCATGGAAGAACACGAAATTACCTCCTTGGTAATTCTTGATGAAAACGACAAAGTTATTGGAGTTGTACACCTACATGACATACTAAAAGCTGGAGTAATGTAAATGATGCAAATGGAAGAAATGCTACAAAAGGCAGCAAAAGTAAAACTACTCATTCTTGATGTGGATGGCGTTTTGACTGATGGTACCATCTACCTTACTGAAAGCGGTGAAGAGTTCAAAGCTTTCAATTCCAAGGATGGCATTGGCTTAAAAACTCTTATTAAAAGTGGTGTCGAAGTCGCTATTATAAGTGGCCGTAAATCGGCAGCCGTTGAGCACCGCTTACAACCTCTTGGCGTTAGATATATTCATCAGGGCCATGATGATAAGATACATAAATACAACGAGTTAAAAGAGAAACTTACTTTACGCGATGATGAGATCGCATATATAGGAGATGACCTCCCTGACCTTCCGCCAATAAAAACATCTGGCCTCGGCATTGTCGTTGCAGATGGCAACGACTTCGCGCGCCAACATGCCGACTGGATAACCAGCAAACCTGGCGGTAGAGGAGCTGTTCGTGAGGTTTGTGAACATATTATGCGCGCCCAAAACAATCTAGATAAAATGCAGCAGTACTACCTCCCAAATGAATAGAAAACTCATCACCACAACCATTATTCTCCTAGCTGCAGCCGGCATGACTAGCTGGCTAACAATCCAATCTGTAAAGAATAAAACTAACACCCATATCAATAAATCGCACAATCCTAACGCTTTCATGAACAATGTTACCTACACCGAAATGAATAAAGATGGCACCCCACACAATATTATTTTCATTAAAAGCGGAAAACATTTTCAAGCCAATAGCGCCTCAACTTTTACGAAACCAAACATCACCATTTATAACCAGAAACAGAATCCTTGGATCATAACTGCTAATAGCGGCAACAGCATAAATGGCACGAAATTGATTCACCTACTAGGTAATGTAAAACTTCACCAAGCTGCAGGAGTCCACAACAAAGAACTAACTGTAACCACAACAGCTGCGACAGTTTTACCAAAAAATAAAATAGTAAAAACCGATCAAAAAGTAACAATACTACAACCTGGCACAACTGTAACCGCAACTGGCGCCATAGCTAACGGCAAAACAAAAACATTAAAACTACTTTCCAATGTTCAGGAAACTTATGTACCTAACTAAAACAAAAGCAGTAACATTTATGCTATACACTCTTGTAATGTTACCGTCATTAACTTACGCCTTAAGTAGTGATAAACAAAAGACAGCACATCTGACCGCTGATAACGTCAAATACGACCGACTAAACCATCAATCAATGTTTACTGGCCATGTGCAATTCCATCAGGGCACAACAACTTTAACCGCCGACAAAATCTTGGTCTATGACAACAAACACAATAAAGTTTATAAAGTAATCGCCACCGGCAAACGCGCTCATTACTCCACACTTCCTGATGCTAAAAAATTTCTTTTACACGCAAAAGCTAATACAATTGTCTACTATCCAATCAAGGAAGTAGCAATGCTCATCGGAAACGGCGAAATACAACAGCAGCAAAATATTTTTAGCGGTCCACACATCACCTATAATGTCAGGCAACAGGTTATTACCTCAACGCCTTCCCAACACCAACAAACAAGCATCACTATACAACCATGAAAAATATCTTACGTGCTGAACATTTAGAGAAAAAATATAAACAACGCCGAGTTGTAAAAGACATATCCATTACTGTTGAAAACAACGAGATTGTCGGCCTCTTGGGACCAAATGGAGCCGGTAAAACCACCAGCTTCTATATGATCGTCGGTCTTATTGCTGCAAATAGTGGCAAGATAATGCTCAATGACCACAACTTAACACACATGGCCATGCACGAACGCGCCAATCTTGGCATTAGTTACTTACCACAAGAACCATCAATATTCCGCAAACTTACGGTAAGCGAAAATATTCTGGCAATTTTACAGCTCCGCCATGATCTCAATAAAGCGCAACGTGAAGAGCATCTGGATGCCCTTCTACACGAATTTCATATCAGCCATCTACGTGATAACACTGGTTTTAGCCTATCTGGAGGAGAACGCCGTCGAGCTGAAATAGCCAGAGCACTTGCCGTGGAACCAAAGTTTATCCTGCTTGACGAGCCATTTGCCGGCATTGACCCCATCTCAGTTGTCGATATTAAGCGTATAATCAGACAGTTACAGGAAAGAGGCATAGGCATTCTCATCACTGATCACAATGTAAAAGAGACCTTGGACATATGCCAGCGCGCATATATTGTCAGTGAAGGCGAAATCATTGCTGACGGGGCACCAGCTACGATTTTAGCGAATAAAAAGGTCAGAGAGGTATACCTCGGCGATGAATTCGATTTATAATATGCGCCCTTATTAGAACACAAGCAAAAATGAAGAAGGAGTAATAGATGTCTCAAATTCAAATAACCGGTCAAAATATCGAGATTACCCAAACTTTGCATAGTTATATTAACGACAAATTTGAAAAACTAACTCGCCATGGTAATAAGATCACCAGTTCACATGTGACTCTAAATGTCGATAAAGGTGGGCGCCAAATGGCAGAAGCAAAACTCCATGTTCCTGGATCCGAGATATTTGCAAAATCTGAATCAGAAGATATGTACAAATCGATCGACGCTCTCCTTGATAAATTAGTTCGTCAACTAGATAAGCACCGAGTCAAAGATCAAGAGCATAATAGGTAATGAATCTAAAACATCTAATTTCGCCTGCTACCACTAGCGCAAAAGTCAAAGCGGATAGCAAAAAAAGCGTGCTTGAAACAATCGGGAAGTCCATCGCAAATGAGCTTCCTGATATTGAGTTTCAACAGATTCTAACGAATCTATTAAATCGTGAGAAATTAGGTAGCACCGCTATCGGGCACGGCGTCGCCCTACCTCACTGTCGCTTAGCAAACTTAGATGAGCCAATAGCGGCTATAGTACAACTGGTAAAGCCCATAGAGTTCGATGCCAATGACAATGAAGCTGTTGACCTGTTTTTTGGCCTTTTAGTGCCAGAAGATGCGGAAGAGCAACATCTGGAAATATTAGCCAAAGTTGCGGAGAAATTCAGCCAAGCAGAGTTTCGCAATAAACTACGCGCAGCCACGACAAATGAAGAACTTTACACAGTGGCAATTAGCGATTAGTCATGTCCAATATGCAAACAATTCACGGCGTTTTATTAGATGTTTTTAATACAGGTGTTCTCATCACCGGCAATGCTAACAGCGGCAAAAGTGAATTAGCGTTAGCATTAATTGCCAATAACCATAAACTAGTTGCAGACGATGCACCCGAATTTACACTGCAAAACAAAAAAGTTATTGGGCAATGTCCAGAATTATTACGTGGCTTTATGCATATTCGTGATCTTGGAATTATTAATATCAGCAAGCTATATAGCGCAAAACAATTAAAGCAAAAAACTAACTTAGAATTAATAATGCATTTAGGTGATAGTAGAAAACTAAACAGAACTATTTGTGGCGCAAAAGTTCCGCAAATAAATCTCAAGCGTACCATAGCAACTAATCTTACCAATATTGCTGAAGTTGCCGTAAAGGATTTTATTCTTAAACAAAAGGGCTACGATGCCAATAAAGAATTCACAAAAAAACATCAACAACTATTAAAGCGGAAAAAATCATGAGCGTTACAGTTCTAATCATTAGCCACGAAGAAATTGGTGCAGCCCTAATTCAAACTGTCACCAAAGCATTTGAGGAGTTACCACTACCAACTACTGTAGTAAATGTTAGCTCCAATGATGACCCTGAACTGCTAATCCCAAAACTGAAACAGTTAGTAAATAATATTGGCAGCGAGGCTGGAATCTTAATCCTAACCGATCTCTTTGGCTCAACCCCAAGCAATATCGCAAAAACCTTACAAAAAGAAGCCAGGATACGCATTGTCTCCGGACTAAACCTACCTATGCTAATGCGCGTAATGAACTACCCAGATCTACCGTTAAAAGAACTAGCTGAAAAAGCCATAAGCGGTGGACGCGAAGGCGTAATTGATCCAGAAGAAGCCCACAATGCTTGAAAAAACACTAACTATCAGCAATAAACTAGGCTTACATGCCAGAGCTGCAACAAAACTAGTAAAACACGCCGCCCGCTATGCCAGTGAAATAAAAATAAACACCAAAGGCAAATCAGTAAACGCCAAAAGCATCATGGGCGTAATGCTACTAGCCGCCAGCAAAGGCACAGAAGTAATAATCCAAGTAAACGGTAAAGACGAAATAGAAGCTATGGCTGATATAGATACTTTAATCTCAGATAAATTCGGCGAAGAATAACTCGTATTTATGCTTTTCAAGCTCCAATTCTACTAAGGCATTCAGCGAGCGGGAGCAGGCACATTATCCGATGTGGACACATGTTCAGGATGTTTTTCAAGATACTCAGCAATTGCCTTTTTAAGGCTATAATTGGGAATTAACACCTTATCTTTCAGAACAATCCTCGTATTTGGATCAATATCATTATATTTAAACCACTCCGTAATGGCGGTTTCCTCATATGTTTGACCACACATTGTCATTACTGGCTTAACCATGATTTCACCTGTGATAGAACATTTATAAGCGTCTGGCACATCATCATCTCCATCATTCGGCAATTTTTTTATTTTTTCTGCTGTTTCTTCATGCTGTTTTCTTATTGCTGCGGCTGCTTTATTTTGCTGTTGCTCCATGTCTGCTGCAGCCTTAGCGGTGAGCATATCTGCAATATTTTTGAATTCTTGTGATATCAAAACCTCACACAGTGTATGGGAATATGTAGAATCCGAAGGACATCTACCACGATCATATTTCCGTATTGAATAATGGCGATGCTCCTTACATATTGCCTCTCCATCAATTGCAAGATTCTCAATAAAGTACTGAAGAATAGCAGACTGAACATTATCTTTATGTATAAACGGATCAACCCGAGTCGCATATAATGGAAGTGCCAGCCAATCAAACACCAAGCCAGTTCCATCAATGCAGTTAAACTGTTGTTTATCAGAACCAAAGAATTTATATTCGACCTTATCAACATTGTTCACTTTAATTACCTCAAGTGACCACTCGACGCTCTTCAAACAACAATCTATAACCATTCCTTTAGATGGGTCAAGGGGGAAATGTTCATTGTGATAGTTAGTAACTAGCTCACGGACTGCATTATTAACATTATCAACTATTGAATCCACATCTTTCGACGTTAACTTATAAAGCATAACAACACATTACCTCCACTTACGCAGCGCTTTGATGGCATCGTGATCACCAAGAATAGCCCTACTCAAACCCTTCACTCGATCGTACTCCTGCAAATGAACCAACATCCAGTAGCGATGAGTGTAGCACCTCAATCTGCTATATCTATCCGTATTGAATACGGGTAAAAATTCAGGAAAGAACAAACCCCGTTTGGAGAAGCGCATACATACTTTCTAAGATCAAAAATTAGACTCTTCCTACTAAGCTATCCACCAGCAACCATCATATTGCCGACTAACACTGATCCTGTGAATAACGAACCGTGCGTATCAATATCATTCCCAACAGCGATAATGTTTTGATACATCTCTTTTAGATTGCCTGCGATAGTGATTTCATGCACAGGAAACTGAATTTTGCCATTCTCTACCCAAAACCCACATGCTCCGCGTGAATAATCGCCGGTTATAATATTCACGCCCTGCCCGATTAGTTCGGTAACCAGTAAGCCGCGATTCATCATTTTCAGCATTGCTACTAAATCATTATCACTGTGACTAACAAAAAGGTTATGCACGCCACCGGCATTTCCTGTGCTTTGTAAATTTAATTTACGCGCGGAATAGCTACCCAACAGATAGGTTTGTAAAACACCATTTTTAACAAAAAATTTAGCATTGGTGCGCGCACCTTCCGCGTCGAAAGGCGCGCTGCCTAACATATTCAATAAGTGCGGACGCTCATCGAGACTTATAAAATCTGGCGTGATTTGCTCACCAATTGCCCCTTGCAAAAAAGAGGCTTGACGATAAATCTGCGAACCACTAATTGCACTTAACAATGAACTCCATAAGCCCTTTGCCACTTTTGCAGCAAAAATGATTGGAACATTAGTTGTAGGGATAGTACGCGCACCGAGTCTTTTTATCGCCTTTTGAGCTGCGTGTTCTGCAACCTTATCAAAGTCTTCAAGTTGCTCATGAGAACGCGCAACAGTGTAATCATAATCACGCTCTTTATCACCATTCTCTTCTGCTATAAGCGTACAACCCATACGATGATGAGTTGTTTTATATTCGCCGATAAAACCATGCGTATTTGCGTAAAGAAGTTGGTATTGCTGCGAACCAATTTCCACACCTTCTGAATTAGTAAGCCTCTTATCAACAGCCAACCCCACAGCTTCGCTAGCCTTTGCCAACTCAAGTGCCCTATCAATGGTAATATCCCAAGGATGATTAAGATCTAGATCCTCATAATCAAATGCCATCAACTCTTTATCAGCCAGGCCTGCACATGGGTCCTCAGCAGTCATCTTCGCCATATGACAAGCTTTTTGCACAGTAAGCTCTATTGAATCTAAACTCAGATCTGTAGTCCCAGCACTACCACAACGTTGATCAAAATAGACCGTAACATCCATGCCTTTATCATGGTTCTGCCCGACATTCTCGACCTCTCCCAAGCGCACACTCGCTGCAAAACCCGCGATCTCATTCACTCCAACCTCGGCTGCAGTCGCGCCAGATTGTTTCGCCAAACCTAATACTTTCGCTGCTAAATCTTTAAGCACACCGCCTCCACAATTAATCATATGATCTACTTATCTTGATACAACCGTTTAAGAACGGACCAGTGCTACAAAATTCGCGATCTTTATTATCCCCGTAATTTTCTTGAAAAGCAGAATCAATATCAATTAGGGATGACGCGTCACTGATTTCGTTACATGAATCTAATATTTTATGAAAATAATCAAACTGTACATTTCTAATAAAGTCATCGAACTTTTCCACACCCGATAAACGCTTTTGACAAAATGAATACATGTTATCCATCAACTGTTTTATTTCGCGCAAATTCACAACCGTATTGCGTGTGTTTGAAATTTCAGGATGCCCTTCCAATAATGTTGGATAGCCAAGCGAATAATAAACTGTTGGATGCTCTCTAGATAGAGTTGCCGGCATCATCAGCGTAGGCAAATAATTTTTTAACTCGTAGACATTAATATATGCGGATTTAATAACATCTACTGGAGCCAACAACTCTGATTCAGTTGAAGCCACAAATCCAGGCACAAAACCAGTTACCAAACTAACTAAATGTCTAATTGTATCGGTAACATATATGCGCGGTTTAAATCGGCGTAATGCGGTTGAGGAGGAGAATTGCTGCCATATAAGAGCAAATGTTTTTTCTATAACTACGCCAGTTTGACGCCAACATTCACGAAACAAATATTCACGTAATTTTACCCAGCCAATAGCATCATCATTAATATGCTCAAGCCAATCTTTGCTAAAAAAGATAATTTCGTTATACCAATCGTTGCCAGCAGGATCAGCATTAACAATATCCGCAAAGACACCACCTTGGTCAGTCAAAGATTGAGGCACTGGTTTTGAAATCCCATATTTTTTCGCAAGCTTCTGATGGCCGACACTATTATTTATTTTCGGCAACATGAAAAGCGAACGACCACCTGCAGTAACATTCCATAATGGGGAACTTTTAACACCACAAATGTTATCAAGCGCCTCATAAAGGCCAATAGTGTATCCAGGAGACAGGATAATCAGTGGTATTGTTCTTACCGTCCCATCAAAATAAACCTCAGATGCGTTATGCGTAACCAAGCCAAGCGGCACAAGCGAATAATCTAATGCATCAATAACTTTTTGACACTCCGCCTGTGATGCAGATATGTCGGAATGAGTTAAGTCTTCTAATAAGGTGAATTTACCATCGCTGATAATCTGATCAGCAAAACTATAGCGAACTTTAAAGAGGGTTAAATCCTTCCCTGGTGCAATATCATCAATGATAGCTGCAAAATCTTGATTAACATCTTGAAAATCAGCTCGCACCTCATCCCATGTATGTTCAGAAACCGAACGAAACCCTGAAGTACCTTTGATCTCTATCATGCGCTCTAGTGCTCCTATTGCAAATATCCGATAGCATAACCTACGCCCTCAATATTAAACAGCGACAAGACTACCGATTGATGTCGGCATTATAGAGCCAAGCGTATCTGCAATCCAGCTAACTGCAACCCTACTAGCTAGTTTTTTAGCGGTTAGCGGATTGAGCTGAGCCCAGTTTCTGGTGATTATTTCTTCAAGCTCTCTGGGTGGTTCACGAGATATTGTCGAAAAGTCACTATCACTACGGTAATTATTCCAACTAAGGGCGCCCACAACTAAGGACAAAATCAGCGCGCGCGTTATGGCAATATTTTCCGCAGGCACTGAGTGTTCACTATTATCAAAATTAATAGGAAAGCCCCCACGCACAATTTTCACTCTTGCTTGCTCAAGATTAATAACTATATCTGCCAATGGATCGTTGATTTGTAACTCGCACTTCTGCTGAAAGAATTCTAGCAACCGCTTAAACTCTTTATCTTCAGAGCTGCAACTAATAAACACTTTATCCTTATTAAGAAGTTTTTCTATCTCAATATCACTCAATGATTCCAAAGTATCTAAACCGGTACAACCAATCACACAATCAACATCTATAATTAACTGCTCAACCGAAGAGGCTTTGTGCGCTAACTCAGCATCCATAGCAACATCAGGGTCGTAATAACTCACATCATAACCATTTGCAACTAGCTCCTTAGCTAAGGCTTTGCCAATAGCTCCTAAGCCAATAAGTCCGCATTTGATTAAACGCTTTTGTGAATATGCAACATCACTCTTTATCTGCCTTACAATTTCATTTAGTTTCTTAAATACGACTGTCGCTATAAAAAATGGTTCACAAGTTTTTTTCAGTTCGCTTGAAGCAACAGATAGCCACATAAAAGGTGGTGGTTCAGCAATTAAATCACGGAAACCCGCTGTCGTTTGTTCAATCGCTATCATACATAGCGATAAATGCCTATCAATCTCAGCTTTACTCATTAATTCCCGATGTTGATCAAATCCCAATATTTTTTGTAAACAAATCTCTTTTAACCCATCTGGAACTGCATGGATTAATCTACCACCATCATCGAGTAAAATAATTTTCGTAACATTTTTACCCGCATTTATATCATCAATAACACGCTTATATAAAAGCTCAATGTCGCGTTGGAAATACTCTTTGAATTTACCAAGCTCTTGCTGCGGACTGGAGTTTTGGACATTTAACCCCATACGACACATTTTATCTTTTGACCGCACACAGGTTGAATAATTTTTCCCCAGCACATAAATATTATCCGCTCTAATACCGAGATCGATAAAATATTTAAATAACGAAGCTGTTGTATCAAGCAGATGCTGCACACATATTACTATCACATCACTGCGCAGCTGCTGACTTTCAGGCAATCCAAATGGTGTTGCCTGAAAATGCTCTTCTATGCGTGCACTTGATCGATACAATCCAGCTGTGTTGTGTTTAACTACGAGGCGATCAATAAGCTCCAAATATGCAACATCATCAGGAGCGCCTGCGGAATGATTCGTCTGTGGAAAATAGCTATTAAGCTCTGGACGTAACTTCCCTATTCGTGAAACATCTATCCTTGTCATTGTTATGGTTCCCTTTATCTATACTGTTATCCCTATGCAACTGTACTTACCCTTTTACTTGAGAAAGCTGCGCTAACACTCTAATTAAAGACCATAATTATAAATAATCTACAGCTGATATCTGATATTTGCCGACGATTTTCGCCAGTAAAGATTGCGATAGAAAACCACCATATCAGATCTATAATAACCATTAGACGATAAATAATTCAAGGACGAAAACAGATGAAATCAAATAAAATCAATAGGATACTGATAGCTACCGATCAGCAAAATTGTGACCCTGAAAAAATTCTGAGTGAACTGAAACACTGTCAATACACAGGGGCAACACGCATTGATCTGCTCTACGTTTTACCCCACAATGCCGCACTCATCAATGATGCAATACCTGATTACTCGCATCAAGATGTTAAGAATAGCCGTAGATGCCAGCAACGCGCCTTAAATACCCTACGTGGACTCGGCGCTGAATTAAACATTCCCAAAGCTTATCAGCACTTAAGCTTCGGCAGTTATAATCATCGAATCAGAGAGTTAGCGCAAATAGTTAATGCGGATATTATCATCGGTTACAAACCATCATTTTCTGAACAATCGCTCAACATCGCCAAAATAGTGCATTACCTAAAAGAGATTACTAAAGCCGCAATAAGAAAACGCTCAAAAAGAAAACAGATTAAGATAGTTTTTCGCTTCGTACCTGTAACGAAGAGGCGGTAACTAAACCGCCTCGCCGCTCATACAATGACCCTAGCCTTTATTCTCAGCCATCTTCTTATAAAGCTCCCAGCGTCGCTCAACATCATGCTGTAACTCGCCCAACAACTTTGCAGCCTCCTCAGGATGGCTCTTAGTTAGGCTCTTATAACGAGTTTCGTTATAGATGTAGTCCTGCACTGGAATAGATGGATCTTTAGAATCTAAAATGAGTGGATTTTTACCCTCATTGACTAACATTGGGTTATAGCGATATAAAGGCCACATGCCCGAATTCACCGCTAACTCCTGCTGATGCAAGCCAAGACGCATGTTAATACCATGCGCAATACAGTGACTATAAGCAATAATGATAGATGGACCATCATAAGCCTCAGCCTCGCGAATAGCCTTAATCGCCTGCATCTGGTTTGCACCAATCGCGATTTGCGCAACATAGACGTATCCATATGCCATAGCAATAAGACCTAAATCCTTCTCAGAGGTACGCTTACCACCAGCGGCAAACTTAGCAACCGCCGCACGTGGAGTGGCTTTTGAAGCTTGACCACCAGTATTCGAATAAACCTCAGTATCAACAACCATGATGTTCACATTACGGTCACTTGCCATAACATGATCTAAACCACCATAGCCAATATCATAAGCCCAACCGTCACCACCTAGAATCCATACGCTGCGATAAACCAAATTATCAGCTAATGATAATAACTCACGCGCCTTTGCAGATTTGATTTGTGCCAACTTAGCTTTCAATTGGGCAACTCGATCTCTCTGCGCCCTGATTCCAGCCTCATCCTTATCGCCAACATGCTCTAAAATCTCAGTCGCTAAAACCTCACCGACTTCTCCAGATAACTCACGCAACACATCCTGAGCTTGGTGCTGATGTTGATCCTGGGTAATTTTAAAACCATAACCAAACTCAGCATTATCCTCAAAGAGCGAGTTCGACCATGAAGGTCCCCGACCATCTTTATTACAAGTCCATGGTGTTGTCGGTAAGTTACCACCATAGATCGAAGAACAACCTGTAGCATTGGCAACCAACATACGATCACCAAACAGCTGACTAATCAACTTCACATATGGTGTTTCACCACAACCGGCACATGCACCTGAGAACTCAAAAAGTGGCTCTAGGAACTGTACGCCTTGCGGAGTAGCAGCATTTACTTCGGCACGATCAACCTCTGGCAACTGCGCAAAAAATTCAACATTCCCGCGCTCTTGCTCAAGAATGGGCTCTTTAACAACCATGTTAATGGCCTTAGCGCCATCTTTCTCTTTACTCTTCGCCGGACAAACCTGATTACAAAGCGCACAACCGGTACAATCTTCAAGCGAAATATCCAATGTAAAACGCTTATCTTCATTACCCTTACCCTTGATCGGAGCACTCTGGAAATGCTCAGGAGCATCTTTAAGTAACTTTTCATCATAGCGTTTAGCGCGAATAACACCATGCGGGCAAACCAACGCACAGCGACCACACTGAATACAAGTTTCAGGATCCCAATGTGAAACAAATAGGGAAACATTACGTTTCTCCCATTTCGTAGTACCACATGGGTACGTACCATCAATAGGCATCGCACTAACCGGAATCTCATCACCACGATCAGCCATCATCATCGCTGTAACGTTTCGTACGAACTCTGGAGCTTCACTACTTACAACTGGCGGCAATTCATGTGCATCATCTGAAATCGCAGCAGGAACCTTAACCTCTTCTAGATGGCTTAAAGTACCATCAACAGCGGCATAGTTCTTCTGCACAACATCTTCGCCTTTCTTACTATATGTCTTATGAATAGCCTCTTTAATCTTGGCAATCGCCTCGTCTTTAGGTAACACACCAGATAATGCAAAGAAACAGGTCTGCATCACAGTATTAATACGGCTTCCCATGCCAGTGCCCTGCGCTACTTTATAAGCATCAATCACGTAAAACGATAACTTCTTCTCGATAATCTTTTCTT
>JAGLTR010000064.1 GCA_023135155.1 Gammaproteobacteria bacterium | reverse complement strand
TATCATAAGTTGTACCAGTATTGCCTGGTGTTGCAACCTTAGCGTTAGGGACACATAAGGGCTGATAGTGTAAAATCTTGGGACTTAAATTAACGGCAGGAACTGCTGCAAACGCAATTACCAGCAAAGCTACCATTACATTTAAAAACAGCCTTCTAAGTGCAATCTGCGCTGCGGGTTTTGCACCCATCGAAGTAAACGGTCCAACAACACTCTTTAAAATTATGCCAATAAAAGGCAGATAAATTAAACCCGTACCAACAACCAAACCCCATAGATTTTGGTACTGCTGCCAACCTAATAGTGTTGTATAAAGAGCTAAATAACTTGTTACAGTCATAATTCTTATCCTCTAGCTTTTTGTGCTTTTGTTTGCTCATCTTGCTGAATAGCTCCATGCTCCATATCCACTCCTGGCTTATTACCAGTTTGAATAACCGCATCACCTAATTGCTTGGCTTGTGTGACCTGCATTAATCCTGATACGGTATTTGAAACCAACTGCTTATTAACTTTAATATTAAACAGAAAATCGTTTACGTCTTGATGCAACGAATCAACAGCCTTTTGAATATCGCTTTGCGCGGCTTTATTGCTATAAATAGACGGCACTTGCCTACCCTGCTCTAAAAGCTGTAAAGCTAACTGTGCTTTATCAATTAATCTTGCCGTTGCAATTTCCTGAGCCAACTTACCGACCACAATGGAACGCATAATTGGTGTCTGTATGCGGATACTATTTATTACTGCCTGATTAATCATTACATGCGGTGCTGAAACAGCCTGCAAGTTTTGCAGTTTCGCGTTCGGTGCACCGAACGCAAGCTTAGTTAGTTTGATTTGTATTTCATTGGTAAGCGTAACGTTCTGCGGCAACAGACCAACACCTGGCGTAGATGATTTATCACCACCGGAATATGTAGTAATTTCTTCATCACCAACTACATTTGTAAGCCACTTTGCAGCAGCCTCTGGACTTGCCCATGTATTTACTAAGTGCGTATTTTTCGATGTTTTAGCAGGTGCACTAGTATCGTCATAACCTCTGTCGCTTTGCAGTGCAACGTTATAACCTGCAACACTTGTATCATAAATGACGCGAATACCCGGCTGATCTTTACCACCTGCGTATTTACCACCGCGGCCTATATCAACACCTCGAACCCAAGGGACGCCTTTATCGCCATTATCTTTCTGAACTGCGGTCTTTACTTGGTTAATGTCATCATTAGCACCATTTAACTCACCTTGTAGCCCATCACCAGATGCCATATTCATGTGATATGTCCAGTCATTACCCATTGAAACAGTGGCCCAATCCTTATAAGGATTTTGACCAGCAGCTATTTCACTTTTCATAACCTGACAGCTCTTCGTTGATACTTCTAAATCTTTGCGCGCACCAAACAAACCATTGTTTAATAAATTGTATAAAGGCCCATTAGCACGAGCAATTACATACATTGGAAACTCAGTAATAGCAGACGTGGCATTACTTATCGTCTGCTGCTCCATATTCTGAAAACTATTCTTAATATTGTTTAACGAATCTGTGATTGCAGCCATTGGGTTGAACGAACCACAGTTATAATTAAGACCGATATTAGCTTCAACATTTAAAGGGATACTTGTCTCGCTCATAAAAACCGGCACTGGGATTGCCTCACCACCACCCAACTTATAATAAAAATCACTATTTCCCGATGGAATAATCTGCGCAGTAGCAACACAACTATTTAATACGCCTAATAAAACTATAGGGATAACTTGTACTATCTTATTCATCTTTATTTACCTCATCATAAAAAAACTAAAAACTGATACTGCCTACATAATGTCCATCGCCTTGAATACAGCCGTGATAATGTCGCCACATAACCCATGCATAATTACCTTTACCTTTTTTCGTTGCATCGCTCTCCCACGGCTTTGAATTGCGTGAGCTATTCGCACCAAACACCACGCATTTCTTCTCATTCTTTGGATAGATCATCTGCCATAAAATATTTTTGCTGTTTTCTTTGGCTTTATAAGCCATGCAATGACTACCACAATCGGATGTTAATTTATGGTAGATATGCGGCTGTGTTGATTTGGTCATAATATCTGCAGACCGCTCTGCAATTACTGCTGCTGCTTTCCCATCAACCAATTGATTGATAAATCCTGTACGCGGATAGACATTGCCCCAAACATTCAGCGGAAACGAACCAACGTCATCCACCCCGGGTATTAGTGATTGCGGATAAAACATCTCTGCTAATGGCGAACGCCAAGCAATAGCATCGAGCATAGAGCTGTAATAAGGCACAAACGGATTTGCTGTGCTTGGAATTAATAAAAATAAATGATCGAGCAAAGTAATTGCTGGATTGCCTATTATATCTACTTCTTTAAAATAATCATTAGTATCGCGTACTGATGTCGACTGTTCATTTGAATCCTTCATCTCATTACCATCTTCGGCACGCACTTCCATCTGCCCTGCTTTATGTGCTGCTGGATCAATGATTTTATTGGCATACCACCAAGGATCAGAACCATTATGGTTATAAACAGATACAACTGTGTCTGGCATATAGTGATCGACCTTTAAAGTTGAGCTAAAGCCATCCCACCAATCAAACCAAAAACAAGCGCCAACTACCTTGTAATGAATACACGATGTTGTTGCAGAAAGCGTGTCTTGTACGACATTAATCGTATTTATTTCACCGCCTTCAGCCAAAGCTAAAACCGGCAAAAACATAAGTAATATAATTACTCTTTTGATGCTTTTTATTAGTGTTGCCATTTTTCATACTCCGAGATTGCTCTACTGAAATTAGTTTCGCCATATACAACTGCTTTACCATGCTCAAAAACTATTGCCGGGTATTTATTTAGTCTGTATTTTGCGGCCAAGAACTTACCCATATACGCTTTTTTCAGTTGTGCTGTATTACCAAGAAAGTGCTGTCTTGCCTGCTGTAAAACCTTGTTCCTGGACACGCCCTCAGCTTGCAAACTTTTAAGCTGTGCGTTTATTGCATTAATAAACTCATTAGCACTATCCAATCTATAGTAATTTAGCTTTACAGTAGCACCCGAGATATAACTTACATTTACTGGGTGCATACTGTCTGTAAATATCTCTACATATAAATATGATTTGGCATAACCGACTATGCTTAGCATAATTAGGCTCACGAAAAGCATGCTCTTTTGTAAACTTTTACCTATATACATAATATTGCCCCTCTGTTTAATCACTTGTTTTTAACACGTTTCTTGGCGCTAGTTTTCCCATCATTCTGGCTGCTACCATATGCGCCGCTGTAACTTCTGCGCAGCCGTACGTTTCCACCAAATCCCTGCGCTCTGCTTTCTCAGGTTTTTCCGTCATAGCTATAGCCAAGGCCAGTCTTGGCGGAATATTACGAAACAACCCTTTAAAGCGATTGCAGAGCAACACACCTTCGACATATTTACCTGATGCCTTTCGAACTGACCTAAACAGTGACCGCTCTTCATTGGTCAGCGGCTTAAAGCGCTCAACCTCTACCATCTCAGCCTCACTCATGCCCAAACAAACCCAGAATTCGATCATTGAAAGCATTTTTCGTGCATCATCAGGGAAATCCTGGACATTTTGAGTTGCAAGCCAGAGCCATAAACCTATTTTTCTCGACATTTTTGAACACTTGGTTAAATAAACTGCTGTTAAGACATTCTTAGTAATAATATGAATTTCATCGCCATAAAAAACTGTAAACCTATCGTCGTATTGATTTTGTTCGGCAAGCGACATGGATTTATTCATCGCGCCCATAAAAGCTAAAGCACGGTGCGCTTCGTAACCCTCATCTTTAAAAATACCCATTTCGAAAATAGTTACATCAGCATCTGGCCATATGTCACCCGACCGATTGAAGATCAAACTCGAAAGATGATCTTTACAGAAGAACTCAGCACTATCCGCCATCTCTCTAACGCGCCCTGATTTTTGAGCGTTACTACTTTGATTTGCGATCTCTTCTGCAATTACTCTTAATGCAATAACTAAATCAGAGATAATCATCTGTCTGCCATTATTTTTGTTTGCAGCCTTTGCAGCCTTTGCAGCCTTTGCAGCTCTTATAATTGCATCAATTATTATCATTCGATCTTGTCTGGTGATTTTTTCTTGCTCTCGTTTTTCGCCACCTGTTATTAATAACTGCGCAGCTAAAGCCATCTCACCTAAATAATCGCGATTTTCTATATCACCATGCAGATCTTCTTCTGTAGCATCTTTCTTACTCGTGGCAAACTCTTCTTCTAATTCGTTTTCGCTACTCTCAATTACAGCTCTCTCTTTATAACTATCAGTTGCCGCTATCTGTTCAAGCATCTTTTCGCTATCAGCAAATGGATTCAACGCTGGTGGATTAGTAAGAGAGATCTCGACACGATTAACTTTTAAGCCCTGTGATTTAAAATAATCACTCAGCAAGCCAAAAGAGTTACCAGCATCAATAACAACAAGACGCGGCCGGTAAGTTGCCATCAAATGCATCATTAAATAAGCGCAAGTAGCTGACTTACCAGCTCCAGTGCTTCCCAAAAGGAGTAAATGCGAGTTGTTATCTTTATCATCACTATTAAACGGATCGAGTGTAAATGGCTCACCGCAACGGTTATACATCGGTATTGCTGGATGACCTGTTCCCCTCTCTCTACCGTAAAGAGGCAATAACTTTGCTAACTGCTTACCAAACAAATAACGACTTCGATACATCCAGTTTTTATCAAACTGATAGGAATAACACATGGGCAGAAAACGCAAATAACTATCTACTGGCGTTAGATCATTATCACCATCAACCACATACATGCCATTATTTGATAACAGAGTTTCAACCTCAGTTTCTTTTTGATATAAATCTGCTAAATCATTGCCGCGTATATAAACACCCATAACAGCAGGAAAGAGATAATTACTAGATTCAATCTCTCGCTTTGCCATCGCACAGTCTTCACGGGCCATTTCAGCGTTAGTGCTATTACTGCGCCGCGTACTGTTTTCAATTCGAAAAATATGATTCTTTACATGTTCTTGGGACGTGATAATTACTGTTAAAACAAATACTGAACCTTCTGGAAATTTATCAAACAGTGCATAGTAATTATTGCCAAACTTTCGCTCTTGAGACAGATGCCCAATCTTTGGCAAACTGTTTAGTCCTGCAACGGTAATCAGCTTGTGCGGCTGTTCGTCAAAATACCATACACCTTTTTCTTGATCTGACTTTGGAATTGCATGAAAAAAACGCTCAGAAAAATCATAGCCAAACGGCATGTTCTCATCACCAGGATATGGACAGCTTGTCAGAAGATCATCTACAGAAGCATAACCACGTGGATTAGGATTAAACCACCGTACCATCCAATTATGAAAATCTGCGCCTGTTAATCTCTTCGCTTTAACACCAGCACCCTTCAGACTACCGATAAAGGACTGAGCTATATTGTTTAAATCCTCAGTAACAGTCCTACCCTTGCGCAACTTAGCTTTTGCATGCATTCTGCGATAAATAACCGCTCTTATTTTGCGTATTTTGCCCCGATAAATATTACCGCTTACTTTATCATCTAAAAATATTCCGGTGGGTTTAGTCATAAATGCGCAATGCTCTTTGAGCATAGCAAAATAGTTTTTAGCATATTCAGTATTTAGAGCTTCAGGCTTTGCATAGCTTTCACAGGTCTCATAAAAACTCTTGAAACTCAGTTCATCCTGCAAATAAAACTGCACAATCCACGGCGCTTCATCATCAAAGTATGGGGTAAACACATCCTGAAACATGCCCTGCAAACCCTCCTGCAATTGCTGTAGATATTCATCTGGCCTAGCCTCTGACGGTACATCACTCAATTCAAATACCGCTGCAACACTTTTACCATCAGCAAGTGGAAAGCTTTTGGTTGCAGCGTCATACTCAGCCCACATTAGCTTTTCACTAATCGATAGCGGTTTTTTATAGCGCAACCTCTCACCAGCAACAGTCTCTGGTTTGTAGCTGAACTGGTTTATTATCTTTTGCATCAAGCTCATATTGTTCACCATTTTTAATCGTTCTTTTTTATCGATACTTTTGATCGTTGTTTTTGATCGCTATTCTTAATCACTATTTTTGATCGGTCTTTTTGATCGATATTACTGATTACTATTTATCATGCGTATTTCACATGACTTTTTTGCATGCATATTTCGCACCTGAATTTTGCATGAACATTTATGATGCATATTTACCATGTCTTTTTTGCATGCAAATTTGCGATGCATTATCTCGACCCCATTTCACTGGGATCGGCATAATGGACACTATTAAACATCGGAAACTGCGTGGTATAGCCAGGTACAGGCACCTGTCTGCGTCCCGCTAAGTGCGGATAGACGTACATCTGCACTTGTGGATTCGGCAGCAACTTAAAGTGCTGGTTATAAGTCACAATCTCGGCCGGGTTTTGCCTTACAGCTCTTTGGCCCGCATATAACCCTGTTGGATTAACCCCGCGGCGTACGTGTTCAACACTTGCTCCAGATGACTGCCGCATTGCCTGACCATAAACATTTGCCATTGTTGGTCCGCTGTTTGGAATCTTTCCGGAAAAACTGGTTGATGCGCAACCAACCAAGCTAATCAAGCAAGGAATGAGCAAAGCTATTTTTTGCGTGTTCATAATAGATTTTTCTCCCACGTTTGTTGTAATCAATGTCGAGCTGTTTAGTTACTTTAATATTGAGCTCCAAAAGACCGTGTTTGGTGTGATTTGGCACATAAACAAAATCAAAATAGTTCTTCATGCGATCGTTCCACCATTGCCGCATTTCCTGACCCATTGTTGAGACGCCGCTACCAATTGCATATTTATTAGCATTGCCGATAACGGCTGAGATATTAGTTTTAGTATCTAATGAAGTAACACTGCTAGTTTCTGCCTGCGAAATGCCTGC